>CAIPGK010000757.1 GCA_903864575.1 uncultured Chloroflexota bacterium | reverse complement strand
GGAACGTCCGCAGGCGGTCGCTTTTCGGAGCGCCGAAGATCTCGGCGGGGGGGCCCGCTTCGACGACGACGCCGCCGTCCATGAAGATCACCCGGTCGGCGGCCTCCTTGGCGAAGAGCATCTCGTGGGTAACGACGATCATGGTCACGCCGTGGCTGGCCGCGAGGTCGTTCATCACCTCCAGCACCTCGCCGACGAGTTCGGGATCGAGCGCCGAGGTCACCTCGTCGAAGAGGATCACCTTCGGCTCCATCGCGAGCGCTCGGGCGATGGCCACCCGCTGCTGCTGGCCGCCCGACAGTTGCGCCGGATAGCTGTCCGCCTTCTCGCGGAGACCGACGCGGCCGAGCAGGTCAAGTGCCCGCTCACGCGCCTGCGCCTTCTGGACACCACGGACCTTGATCGGCCCGAAGGCGACGTTCTCGATGGCGGTCATGTGCGGGAAGAGATTGAACTGCTGGAAGACCATGCTCGTCTCGGCGCGCATCCGGGCGACATCCCGCTCGCCGACGGAGACGCGCTTGCCGTCGCGGGTCCGGTAGCCGACCGGCTCGCCTGCGACCTCGATCTGGCCAGCGTCGTAGGTCTCGAGGAAGTTGATGCAGCGGAGCAGCGTCGTCTTCCCGGACCCGCTGGGGCCGATGATGCAGACGGTCTCCCCCGGCATGACGGAGAGAGACACGCCTTTCAGCACCTCGTTGTCGCCGAAGCGCTTGTGGACGTCGCGGATGTCGACCATCGGGCCGGCGGTCTGCATGAGAGTGTCCTCGCGTCAGGTACGGATCGGCGGGTCGCTGAGCCAGGGAGCCTCAGGTCGCGTAGCGGGTGCGGCGCTCCAGCCAGAGGCCGAAGCGGGAGAGCGCGGCATTGACCAGGATATAGATGATCGCGGCCGTGATGTAGAACGGCATCGCCACGCCGGTGCGCTCGACGATGTTCTGGGTGCGGAACAGCAGATCGGAGACCGAGAGGAGATAGGCGAGGGAGGTCGCCTTGACCATCTCGATCGCGGTGTTGGTCCAGGGCGGGAGCGCGGTCGGGAGAGCCTGCGGCAGGACGACATTGCGCATCAGCGGCGCGAAGGTCAACCCGAGGGAACGGCCGGCGTCGAACTGCCCCTTGGGCACCGCCGAGACGGCGCCGCGCACGATCTCGGAGATGTGCGCGCCAGCGAAGAGGCTGAGGGCGACGCACACAGCCTGGAACCCGTTGATCTCGACCCCGACCTCGGGGAGCACGTAGAAGATGAGGAACATCTGCACCAGCAACGGGGTGCCGCGCAGGATGTCGACATAGGCGCGGAGGATGGCCCGGAGCCAGCGCGGCCCAAAGAGGAGACCGACCCCGCCGAGGATGCCAATGACCGTCCCGGCCACGATCACGATGAGCGAGATCACCAGCGTGATGGCGAGCCCGCTCGCCATCAGGTCGAGATTGTCGGCGATGACCTTGAGCGTGCGTTCCATCGGTCTACACCGCCCACTTGATGCGCCGCTCGATCCAGCGCATGACGACGGCGATGATCCAGGAGACGACGAGGTAGATGGCGCCGACGGTGATCCAGGCCTCGAAGACCTTGAAGGTGTCGGTGCTCATCTTCCGGGCCGCGAAGGTGAGTTCGGGGACGGCGATGGCCATCGCGATCGAGGTGTCCTTGAACAGCGAGATCAACGTGTTGGTGAGGGAAGGCAGCACGGTGCGAAACATGATCGGCAGGGTGATGTACCGGGCGATGCCGATCCTGCCGAGCCCGAGCGCGCGCCCCGCGTCGAGATAGCGGTTGCCGACGGAGAGGATGCCAGCCCGGAAGACTTCCGAGAGATAGGTCGCGTAGTAGAGGGAAAAGGCAACGATGACGGAGCCGACGCCATCGAACACGATCAGATCGGCCAGCCACTCCGGAAGGGAGCGGTAGGCGAACATCGGCATCCCGAAATAGAAGATGAGGAGGAGGAGCAGCAGGGGAACGTTGCGGATGGTTTCCACGTAGAAGGCGGCCGGACCGGAAAGCCAGCGCTTGCCCGAGACGCGGGCGAAGGCGATCAGCAGGCCGAGCACGGCCCCGATGGCGAAACTCGAGAAGGTGAGCCGCAGGGCGAGCAGAAGCCCGGAGACGATCTCCTCGCGGTAGCGGGCGACGATGCTCCAGTCGAGATCGAACACGGCGGCGCTCCTGCGAGCGGATCGATGCGCGATGAACGGACCGCGCGGCCATGCGCGGTTGAGAGCCAGTGCGAAAACGGCTCCGGCGCGCTCCCGGCCCGGCCGCGCGCGTCCTGCGCGGCACCCCTGCGCACGGCGCGAACGAACCGCGCCGGGAGCGCGCCCCAGCCACCCTGACCACACGCCGTCCGGTCATCCGGCCGTCCGGCCTCCCCGCCGGGTGGCGGCGGGGAGGCGGGCGGCGCCGGACAGGCCCGGCGTGCAGCCTACATGAACTCGACCGGGAATCCGGCGGGCGGCGGGGGGAGATCCACGCCGAACCGGTTCTTGAAGGCCTTCTGGTAGTAGGCGAAGTCCACGCCGACCATCAGCTCGTGGAGGCAGGTGTTGACCCAGTTCAGCCAGCGCTGGTCGCCGGGGGCAACCGCGAAGGAGTAGGTCTGCGGCGACCAGGAGTCGCTGGAGACCTTGTACTTGTCAGGCGACTGCGCGGTCTTGAACTGCGCGGTCGAGAGGTCGATCGCGGTGGCGTCCACGCGGCCGGAGTCGAGCGCAAGGATGGAATTCGCGACCGAGTCGAAGGTCGAGACTTCCGCGTCGGCGACGCCCTGGTGGACGAGGTCCTCGGCGAAGGAGTTCTCGAGGATGGCGATCTTCGCGGCCTTGCCGGTCAGCTCGGCGGCGCTGGTCACCTCGGCGCCGGCCGGGAGCAGCAGGGCGACGGCCTCGCGGTAGTAGGGGATGGTGAATTCGACTTCCAGCGCGCGGGCCGGGGTGACCGTCATGAACTGGCAGACGATGTCCACCTTGCCCGAGGTCAGGTTCGGGATGCGGGCATCGGAGGCCTCGGTGACGATCTCGAGGTGCTTGGCGAGCTCCTCGGGGTTGTCCAGGGCCGCGTCGTCCAGACCGAAGAGGCCGCGGGCGAGGTAGGCCGCCATGTCGAGGTCGAAGCCGATGAGCGCGCCGTTCTCGTCCTCGTAGTGCCACGGCGGGTTGGTGCTGCCGGTGCCGACGACGAGCTTGCCGCGGTCGAGGATCTCCTTGAGCTTGCCGCCTTCGGCCTGCGCGCGGGCGGCGAGCGGCGCGCCCGCCATGCCGGCAGCGACCCCGGCGACGCCGAGGGCTGCCCCTCGACCGAGAAGATGCCGGCGGCTCGCGCCGGCGTTCGGGGAGCGATCGACCATGATCTGGCCTCCTGTGCCGTTGAAACGGACCCCGTCGACCCGCCGGGGCATCCCGGCGTGGAACGGCATCCTACCAGAGGTGATACGTATCCGTCGCCGTTCTGGAAACGATTTCACGCACCCGTCACCGTCGGCTCGCCGGACTGTCCATCCCGGCCCGCACTCACGGGGCCGGGGTCGCCTCCCGGTCGCGCCTACGGGAACGTGACGGCGGGTCCTGCGCTACCACGGGGGATGGCTCCGCGCCCGGCCGGGCCGTCCTTTCAGGCGTTCTCCGGACAGGAGCCACGCGCGCGCCGGGGGCGTCCGTTCCGCTGGCGGCAGCGGTTGCGCCAGCGCTTGCCGCATCGGGGCCAGCTGCCGCTTCGAGTGGCTCGATGCGGACTCCGGTGATGCGGGAAACGGTCGCGGCATCGGCGGCGGCATCGCCCGGAACCGCCGGGGTGACCACGAGGCGAGACCACCCGGCGGGCAGCGCGAGATCGACCGCGTTCCGGTTCCGGCTCTTCGGGTCGATCGTCCCGGCCAAGACGCCGTCGAGCGCAAGGTCATACCCGCGGTGGCCATTGCCGTCCATCGACAACCGCATGGTGCGGGGCGCGTCGCTGTGGAGATCGAGCGTCGCGCCGTCGGGAATGACCTCGCCGGACGCCTTCCGGCCGGTGGCGAAGGGATCGGACCACGAAGCCCACACGCCGGGAACCGACACGGCGATCAGGGAGGGGTCGAACATCCATCGTCCGTTGGCAAGCGCCGGGCGGGCGATGCCGGGGGGAGCGGGTTCGACCCACAGCAGGTCCCAGTGTTCGCTGGCCCAGGCGCGGGTGGGAACGTGGGTGCGGAACAACTGCTCCCAGAACCACGGGTCGGTGTCCTCCAGATACTGGTAATCCACCTGGCGGCCCTGCTTGCGCTGGATGACCCACCCGGCCCGTGGATGACGATCGGCCCAGCGCTGCATGTAGGCCTGCCGCCGCTCGGGCGCGAGAACGCCCATCAATCCCGCGGGCAGGGCCGGGGTGAGGCTGGTCACCATGCGCGGCGCGCCTGCCGGGGCCGGCGGCGCGGTCTCGATCACGGAGAAGGGGCGGGTGACGGCAAGCACCGGATCGCCGGGGGCCGCGCCGGCGCCGGCAAGCAGGGCGGCAAGTTCCGGGTCGAGATCGGGTAGACCGGCGTCGATGTCGGCCATGCGCCAGGAGGACGGCTGGCGAAGCGCCTCCACGGTATTGGCGATCAGCGTCGGGCGGCCAACGAAGGCGAGGGCGATCAGGACAAGCGCGGGAAGGACGACGGCGCGATACGCAGGACCGAGCGACGCGGGGACCACATCCGGGTGGCGCATGAGCCAGCGCAGCAGCAGGGAGATGGCGATGGCGGCAACGGGAAGGGCCATGTAGATGCTGATCGGGTCCTTGCGAGCGAGGATGTAACTGGACCATGCCCAGGTGGACCACGTCGCGCCG
>CAIPGK010000756.1 GCA_903864575.1 uncultured Chloroflexota bacterium | reverse complement strand
GGATCGATGGACTCTTGACCATGCTGAAAGCGTTCGGCATCCGCGAACTGGTGCGGACTGGCGCTGTGGCGATGGCTCGCGGGGCATCAGGCATCGCGATGAAGGACGCGCCGCGTGGCGAGCGCGAGGAAGCCTTCGTAGCGAACGGGTCCTCGGCTTTGGCAAACTGACGCAGGCAGCGCCGCCATTTTCCTGGCGGCGCTGTCCGTTTGCGAGGAACGCACCCGGGCAGGTTGCCCGGGAAACGCAGGCTGGCCGCGCTGGGCGGACCGGCAGATCGGTGGAGGAGGGGCGAATGCCCGCGACGGTTTACTACGAAGATGCTGCCACGCTCGAGCCGCTGCTCGGCAAGACGGTGGCCGTGATCGGCTACGGCAGCCAGGGTCACGCCCATGCCCTCAACCTGCGGGACTCCGGCGTGAGCGTCGTGGTCGGACTGCCTGAGAACAGCAAGAGCCGGGCGAAGGCCGAAGCCGAGGGGCTCCGCGTGCTGACCCCGTTCGATGCCGCCAAGGCCGCGGACGTGATCATGATCGTGGTGCCGGATCACGTCCAGAAGCGGGTTTACGACGCCGATATTCTCCCGAATCTGACAGCCGGCAAGACCCTCATGTTCGCCCATGGCTTCAACATCCACTTCGGGGCGATCAACCCGCCGGCCAACGTCGATGTCTCGCTGATCGCTCCGAAGAGCCCTGGCCACCGTGTTCGCGAGCTCTACCAGGACGGGGTCGGCGTGCCTGCGCTCGTGGCGATCCACCAGGATGCAACCGGCAACGCGCTGGTGACGGCGCTCGCCTATGCGCGCGGCATCGGTTGCTTGCGCGCCGGCGTGATCCGAACCACGTTCAAGGAGGAGACCGAGACCGATCTCTTCGGCGAGCAGGCGGTCCTCTGCGGCGGCGCGAGCGCGCTGGTTGAGGCGGGGTTCAACACGCTGGTCGAGGCAGGCTACCAACCGGAAATCGCCTACTTCGAGTGCCTGCACGAACTGAAGCTGATCGTCGACCTCATGTACGAGGGCGGTCTCGGGTACATGCGGTACTCGGTGTCCGATACGGCGGAGTACGGCGACTACTACGCCGGGCCGCAGATCGTGGATGAGCACGTCAAGCTCAAGATGAAGGAACTGCTCGGGCGGATTCAGGCGGGCGAGTTCGCGAGCGAGTGGATCGCCGAAAACGAAGAGGGCGGCCGCAAGAAGTTCCTGCAAATGCGCAAGGACCACGCGGAAAGCCAGATCGAAACCGTCGGCGGCGAGCTGCGGAAGATGATGACCTGGCTGGCGCAGGGCAAGCCCAACGCCGCCGGCGAGGTGAACATCTAGGAATCAGGAAGGAACCACGATGGATGGATCGAGCGTAGCTGCCGGCGAGGGCCGGCGCATCCTGGTCTTCGACACCACCCTGCGCGACGGCGAGCAATCGCCGGGCGCGACCCTCACTTCCGACGAGAAGCTCGAAGTGGCTGATGCCCTCGTGGCCCTTGGCGTGGACGTGATGGAGGCCGGATTTCCCGCGGCATCGCCGGGGGACTTCGAGGCGGTGCGCTCGATCGCATCCCGCGTCAAGGGCGTGACAGTGGCCGGGCTTGCCCGCGCCAGCCAGAACGATATCGAGCGGGCGGCTCAGGCCGTTCGGCCCGCCGAGGCTGCCCGGATTCACACGTTCATCGCCACGTCCGACATCCACCTCCAGCACAAGCTCCGGATGAGCCGCGAGCAGGTGCTGGAGCGGGTGGCGGCGATGGTCGCCTTCGCCAAAACGTTCACCAGCGATGTCGAGTTCTCGGCCGAGGACGCGACCCGGTCCGATTGGGACTACCTCGTGGATGTGTTTTCCGCCGCGGTCAAGGCTGGCGCGACGACGCTCAACGTGCCGGATACCGTCGGCTACACCACGCCGCCGGAGTACGCCGCGCTGATCGAGTACCTGAACGAGCGGGTCTACAACGCCGATCAGGTCATCTTCTCCGTACATTGTCACGATGATCTCGGGATGGCCACCGCCAACACGCTGGCGGCGGTCAAGGCAGGCGCCCGGCAGGTCGAGGTGACGATGAACGCCATTGGCGAGCGAGCCGGGAACACCTCCCTCGAGGAGGTCGTCATGGCGCTGGCGACTCGTGGCGATCAGTTTGGCGGCGGGCGCACCCGGATCCGCACCGAGCGGCTGGTTCCGACAAGCAGGC
>CAIPGK010000755.1 GCA_903864575.1 uncultured Chloroflexota bacterium | reverse complement strand
TGTCCGGCGGGGCCGCTCCAGTTTCGTCGATCCGAGCCGGCAGGATCAGCCTAGCGCGATCCGGTCGATCACCGCCGCCGCGTAGATCAGCGCGAGGTACCACAGGCTGTAGAAGAACATCCCGCGCGCGGTCGCCTTGCTCGGATTCAGGTACAGCTTCAGGGCGTACACGAGGAAGAGCCCGTTGATGACGATCGCCGAGGCGAGGTAGATCCAGCCCAGCCCGAACGGCGTCAGCGCCACGCACAGCGCGAACAACAGCACGGTGTAGATGAGAATCTGCTTCCGCGTCTCCGCCTCACCCTTCACATTGGGCAGCATCGGCACGCCAACCCTGCCGTACTCCCCCTGCTTCAGGAGGGCCAGCGACCAGAAGTGCGGCGGCGTCCAGAGGAAGATGATCCAGAACAGCCCCCAGGCAAGCACCGAGAGATCACCCGTCACCGCGGCCCAGCCGACCAGCGGCGGGAACGCCCCCGCCGCGCCCCCGATCACGATGTTCTGCGGCGTCCGGCGCTTCAGCCAGAGCGTATAGATGAAGACGTAGAACAGGTTCCCCGCCAGCGCCAGCATGGCCGCCAGCGGATTGACCATCACCCACAGCAGCACGAAGGAGATGACCGTCAGCGCCACGCCGAAGATCAGCGTCGCGCGCGGCGAGATGCGCCCGGCGGCGGAGGCCCGGTCCTTCGTCCGCGTCATCTTCGCGTCGATGTCCCGGTCGATGTAGCAATTGAGGACGTTCGCGCCTCCCGCGGAGAGCACGCCGCCGAGCAGCGCCCAGATCACCAGCGAGAAGCGGGGCAGCCCTGCCTGCGCGATGAGCATGGCGCCCAGCTCAGTCGTCAGCAGCAGGCTCATGATGCCCGGTTTGGTGAGCGCCACGTAGTCCCTGACGACTCCCACGGGACCTGACGCGGCGATCGCATCGGCCACGGCCTCGGCGGCCTCGGCGGCCTCGGCGGCGTCTGCACGTCCGATTGGCATGGTCATCGAGCGGGTCCCGCCTCCGGCGGTTCCCCCAGCCATCGCGAGGCGCGGCGCGGGGACGAACAGGTAGGCCAGCATCACCGCCAGCAAGGGGGTCATCGTCGCCAGCACCGCCGGGCCCAGCCAGCCCGTGTGGTGCAAGGAAATCGCCGCGCCGCCGATCGCGGCCTGCAGCCCGACCAGCATAAGGGATGCCCCGGCCAGCCAACGCGCCGCGGGCGCGGACGGCCCCCGCCACGCCTGCCACCCGACCAACAGCACGAGGGCTGCCGCCGCCAGCGTGGTCATCTGGAATCCGGCCGCATTTCCGATCGCCGCCGCCCGGGCCGCCTGGTGCTCGCCGTCGCGGCAGAGCGGCCACGCGCAGGCCACCGCGACCCCGGCAGCATTGCTCGCCGCCCCCGACAGGATCAGCACGAAGGTCGCAGCCGATCCGGCAAGGCCCGCCCGGCGCAAGCGCTGGTCCGCCCCGCCGCTGGCCTGCGCCAGCCATGCAGGCGCGCCACGGTCCGCGGCAACCGAGAGGACCGTGAGCAAGGTCGCGCCGAAGATCGCCATCGCGAGCCCGAGATGGGCGGTCCCCACCCAGGATGTCGTCTCCGACCCGGCAGTGAGCGCTCCAACCAGACTCTGGATCACCACCAGCGCCACCGCGGCCCAGGCTGACTTCCGGGTTCTGACCGACGCGCCGGGCGTCATCACCGAGATTATGGCGGTGACGATCAGCACCACGCCGATCGAGGCCGAAACCGCCCGGTGCAGCCAATCGACCAGCAGGGCGGCATCGGCCGGGGGCAGCCATGTGCCCTGACAGCGCGGCCAGTCGCTACACCCCGGCCCGGTTCGCGCCCGCGACAGACCGCCGAGCACGATCAGGGCAAAGGTGGACAGCGCAGCCAGCACCGACATCCGGTACAACCGGGTCATGAACCCTCCAGAGGATCGGCGGCCCGTCGGCCGCCGCTCATGCATCGTCACGCTATTGTAGCCGGTCTCACATCACCACGGACGTCCGCATGGGCCGCGTATGACCCCCGATCGCGGTTCCCGGGGCGAGAACAATCGGTGGCCCGGATCGTGCGCAGATGTGGCCGAATCACACCTGTCTGCCGGCAATTCTTGCCGATCCGGGAGGACAGGGGGGCATTGCCGGGGAATCCGGGTAGACTGGACAGGATGAATGATTGCGCAAACGTCCCGCCAGGATCGCAGGGGAGCCGCGGGCAGCATCGCCTGGCATGGTGATGTGCCGTCGGCGGCAGCGACGGTCTGGTCACGAGAAAGGCGCTCAGGAACCATGACGCGCGTGCTGGTGGTCGAGGATACGCCGGAAATCGCCAAACTCATCCAGAAAGGCCTGATGCTTGACGGGTATCAGGTCGAGATCGCCATGGACGGGCGCAGCGCGCTTGCCGCCGTGCGCGATCGCACTCCCGACGTGATGGTCCTCGATCTCATGCTGCCGGACATCGACGGGCTGGAAATCTGTCGCCGCGTTCGCGCCACCGAGGAAACGACCGGGTCGCCCCCGGTTCCCATCATCATGCTCACCGCCCTCGATGCCGTGCGCGACCGTGTGAATGGCCTCAACGCCGGCGCGGACGACTATCTGAACAAGCCCTTCGCCCATTCCGAACTCAGCGCCCGGATTCGGGCCCTGCTCCGCCGTTCCAGCGCGGCGTCAAGCGCGGCCAGCACCGGCAAGGTCGAGCCCCCCCTTGCTCACGAGGATCTCAATCTCGACCCGTCAAGCCGGATCGTCACCCGTGGCGACCGCCGGATCGTGCTCACCGCCCGCGAGTTCGATCTGCTCTACATGTTCATGCGCCACCCCAACCAGGTGCTCACCCACGACACCCTGATGGAACGCGTCTGGGGCGACGACTTCTTCGGCGAGTCCAACGTGCTCGCGGTGACCATTGCCTCGGTGCGCCGTTCGCTCGAGGAAGGCGGCGAGCCCCGCCTGATCCAGACCGTCCGCGGCGTCGGGTACGTGCTGCGATCCACGCCCTGAGCGCTGTGTCCCGCACCAGCCCCGGAACCGGCGGGGCTGGCCACCACATTTTCTGATTTCGCGGGAAACCGCCAGTTCTTCATCCAACGCTCATCGTTTCCTCATGAACATCTCATGTTCACCTGCTACGGTCATCTCGTCAGCCGTTCGGCGGGAACGGCGGGAGACCAGTGAGGAGCATGGGATGGATTCCCGGATCGTCGATCGCCTCTGCCGGCGCATGGCAGCCGCAGCATCCCGGCGGGAAACCCTTCGCGCCATCGCGGCCACCTTCGCCGCGATCGGCCCAGTCGCCAGCGTCAGCGCGGGCAGGGCCGCCGCCAGCGTCGATTCGGCGGGCATTCCGATCATCAGCTGCAAGGTCCCCGGCGAACTCTGCCAGGGCAACAAGGCCTGCTGCTCCGGCCGCTGCAAGCAGGGCATCTGCACCTGCGTCCGCCGCGGGCGCCGCTGCTGGGAGCCTGCCGAAGGCGCGCTCTGCTGCTCCGGCCGCTGCAACGATGGCAAATGCAAGTAGCGGCCACGCCGCGACAGGGAGGAGTTCATCCATGGACCAGGATCGCTTCGGCCGCCTGACCCGCGCGATCGGGCAGGCCACGTCCCGCCGCGCCGCGCTCGGCGCAGTGGTCGCCGCCGCCGCCGCCGCCGTTCCCGGCCTCGCTGCGGCTGCCCCAGCCCCCGCTGGCAACATCATTCCCGGCTGCCGCCTCGCCGGTCAGCGCTGCCGGAAAAAGGAGAACTGCTGCACCGGCAAGTGCAAGGGCGACCGCTGCGCCTGCGTCAACAAGGGCGGTTCCTGCCTCGTGACGCTCGCTCCCGGCCTGCCGCCCGCTCCGGTCCACGCGAACTGCTGCTCGAACCGGTGCGACAACTCCGGCAAGTGCCACTAGCCGCTAGCCACGAGCCACGCGCCAGCCGCGCCTCGGAAACGGAGTTCACTTCATGGACCAGAACCGATTCGACAGCCTCACTCGCCACTTTTCCACCGTCCGCACCCGCCGCGCCGCTGCTGCCGCGCTCGCCGGGGCGATCCTCGCCACCGGCGCCGCGCCGAAACCCGCGGATGCCGCGATCCGCTTCTGCCACTTCCCGGGAACCACCTGTACCAACGGCAAACAATGCTGCAGCCGCACCTGTGTCGACGGTGGTTGCGGATGCGTGAAGAGGGGCGGCGACTGCTTCCAGATCGGGATCGCCTGCTGCTCCGGCCGCTGCAAGCGGGGCAAGTGCCGCTGACCGTCCCGCGCGTTCGATGTCCATCCGCACGATGAACCCTGGAGCTGAAATGAGCGACACCCCTATCTCCCGTGCCAATCTGCCTATTGCCGACCAGGTCTTTGCGGGGACGGTCCGATTTGACGCCCGCGATCCCCTTTCGGAGTTTCCGCCGATCCGCCCGCTCGAGCCGCCCAAGGGCGCGCCGAACGTGCTGGTGATCCTGATCGACGACACCGGCTTCGGCGCGTCGAGCGCCTTTGGCGGCCCGGTCAATACTCCCGTCGCCGAGCGCCTCGCCAACGGCGGCTTGCGGTTCAACCGCTTCCACACCACCGCCCTCTGCTCGCCCACTCGCGCCGCCCTGCTGACCGGCCGGAACCACCACTCGGTGGGCATGGGCAACATCACCGAAACCGCAACCTCCGCCCCCGGTTACTCCTCGATCATCCCCAACACCAAGGCCCCGGTGGCGAAGATCCTGCGCGACAACGGCTACTCCACCGCCCAGTTCGGTAAATGCCACGAAATCCCGGTCTGGGAAACAAGCCCGATGGGTCCCTTCCGGCAGTGGCCGACGATGATGGGCTTCGAGCGGTTCTACGGATTCATCGGCGGCGAAACGAACCAATGGTTCCCCGAGGTCTATGACAACCTTACCCGCGTCGAGGTTCCCAGCGACCCCTCCTATCACTTCACCGAGGATATGGCCGGAAAGGCCGTCGATTGGATGAAGACGCAGAAGGCCCTCTATCCCGAAAAGCCCTTTTTCATCTACTGGGCGCCGGGCGCGACCCATGCGCCGCATCAGGTCCCGCAGGAGTGGATCGACCGCTACGCAGGCGCATTCGACGACGGGTGGGACGCCCTTCGCGAGCGGACCTTCGCCCGCCAGAAGGAGATCGGCATCATCCCGGCCGATGCCGATCTCACCGCCCGCCCCGCCGAGATCCCGGCATGGAACGAAATGCCGGAGGAACTCAAGCCGGTCCTCCGCCGCCAGATGGAAACCTACGCAGGCTTCCTGGAGCACACTGACCACCATGCCGGACGGCTCATCGACCTCCTCGAACAGGCCGAGATCCTCGACGACACCCTGATCTACTACATCCTCGGCGACAACGGCGCATCGGCCGAGGGAACCCTCAACGGCACCTTCAACGAGATGATCAACTTCAACGGCGCGGCGGCGCTCGAAACCCCGGAGTACCTGCTGGAGAACCTCGACAAGTGGGGCGGCCGCGACTCCTACCCCCACTACGCCGTCGGCTGGGCGCACGCCATGAACACGCCCTACCAATGGACCAAACAGGTCGCCTCGCACTGGGGAGGAACCCGCAACGGGACCATCGTCCACTGGCCGAACGGGATCTCGGCGCAGGGCGAAATCCGCCCGCAGTTCCATCACGTCATCGACGTCGCCCCCACCATCCTCGAAGCCGCGGGCATCCCCCACCCCGAGTTCGTCGACGGCGTCGCGCAGGCCCCGATCGAGGGGACCAGCATGGCGTACGCCTTCAACCGCAGCAACGCGAAGGACCGGCACACCGTCCAGTACTTCGAGATGTTCGGCAACCGCGGCATCTACGACCACGGATGGACCGCCGTCACCCGCCACCGCACTCCGTGGGTCCTCCAGGGCGCGGTGCGTCCGCTGGATGAGGATGTCTGGGAACTCTATGACACCTCCACCGACTGGACGCAGGCGCATGACCTCGCCGCCGAAATGCCGGGCAAACTCGAGACGCTCAAGCGCCTCTGGACCATCGAGGCCGCCCGCCACAACGTGCTCCCGCTCGACGATCGGGTGACGGAGAAACTCGATCCCGCGATTGCCGGTCGCCCCACCCTGATCCACGGCAACCGGCAGGTGCTCTTCACCGGGATGGCGCTCGGCGAGAACAACATGCTCGACATGAAGAACAAGTCCTACTCCGTAACCGCCAACGTCACCTTCCCGGATCGCGACCCGCGCGGGGTGATCGTCGCGCAGGGCGCCAACTTCGGCGGCTGGGCGCTCTATGTCCACGAAGGGCGCCTGAAGTACATCTACAACTTCCTCGGTCTCGACATGTACGAGGTCACGACCACCGCGAAGCTCCCCGCCGGCGACCATCAGGTCCGCCTCGAGTTCGCCTACGACGGCGGCGGCCTCGGCAAGGGCGGAACCGCGACCCTCTTCCTCGACGGCGAGCAGATCGGGCAGGGCCGGGTGGAGCACACCCACGCCGCCATCTTCTCCGCCGATTCCACCGCGCTCGTCGGCAACAAGATGGGCGCGCCGATCGGACCGGATCTCGCCATCGAGGGCAATGTCTTCAACGGCGCGATCCAGGGCGTCCAGATCGACCTGAACCTCGACGACAAGGATCACTTCGTCAGCGCCGAGGAGCGCTGGCGGGTGGCCATGGCCATCCAGTAACCGGCCGCCCCCGCCGGGCCGCCCGCCCCGGACCCACGGGCGGCTCGACATTCCGGCCGGATCCCGCCATTCGGCTCCTCCCGGCACTGCGCAGGCGCGGCTCCCCGCCTGCGCAGCGCCGTGTCTGGCCAGACGCCGGACCACCGGGCGGCACGGTTGGCCCATGTTGTCGCACAATGACCGTCGCCGGTCGCAGCGCCGCGCCGGCGAGGAATGACCGAGTGACGGAGGACGGCCCCGATGCGCCAGACCGACCCCAATCCGCCCATCACCGCCGGCGCGAAGCCGGTTCCCTCCTCCGCCTACATCCAGACCGAGCTCTCATGGGTCCGCACCAAGCTCAGCACGGAACGGACCTTCCTCTCGTGGACCCGGACCGCCACCACGTTGGTCGGCTTCGGCTTCACCCTGTACCAGTTCCTGCCGAAGCTGGCCGTCCGCGAGGTTACCCTGGAACAGACCCGAAACTGGGCGCTCGCCTTCATCAGCGCGGGGATCGTGGTGAAGGTCATCGGAATCGTGCAGTGGCGCGCCGAATCGGCCTTCGGCAACGAGTTCGAGATCGACGACATCGGCCAGGACGAGGGCCTGCCGCACTGGCGCTTCTCCTGGCTGTTCGCTGCGTTCGTCATCATCACCGGCCTCTTTTCGATGGCCTGGATCGCCTCGAACTGACCCGGTGACCGGAGGACGCCCATGCTCGCGGCCGCGCTCGGCGATCTCACCGGGAAGCTGGACTCCGCGTTCCTGACCGCGTTTCTCGCGCCTGCCGCCGTCGCCGTGCTGGGCGTCAGCGCGATGGTGGTCGTCCATGCGGGCGTCGAGCCCGCCCTCGCCTGGATGCATGCGTTCACGGCGATGGAGCAGGGCATCGTTCTCCTCATCGTGGCCATCGGCACGATGGTCATCGCGTTCATGCTCCGCGCGCTTTCCGCTACGGTCCTCGAGTTTTTCGCTGGCGTCGTCCTGCCGTCATGGATGACCGCCCGGATGACGAGCGGCCAGATCGCCGCCCGCCAGCGCTCCCGGCGGCAGGTGGAGTCGGCCATCGCCGCCGGCTCCCGGGACCTCGCCACCCAGCAACGGCTGCTCGCCCACACCGCGAGATTCCCCCTGGACGAGGCCCGGACCGGTCCGACACGGCTCGCCAACGTGATGAGCGCCATCGACGACCATCCACGCCGCACCTTCAACATGAACGGGTATTTCTGGCTCTCCCGCCTGCTGCCGCTCCTGCCGGACACCTACCAGGCGTCACTCAAGGACGGCATCGCTCCGGTCATGGGCTTCCTGAATCTGGGGCTGATCCTCGCCGGGCTCGGCATGGGCTGGGGCGCGTTCCTCGCCTTCTCCGACGGCCAGATCGCCCTCGCCGCCTCCGCCATCATCGGCGGCCTGCTGCTCGCCCGCGGCTGCTATCTGGCGGCAGTCAACCAGACGATGCACGTCGCGGAGCAGATCAGCGTCGCGTTCGACCTCTACCACAACGTGATCCTGACCCACCTCGGCATTCCGGTTCCCGCCACCCGCGAGGAAGAACTCGCGCTGTGGGCCAAGCTCGAGGAACGGTTCGCCGACGAATCCCGGATAGGTCCCTTCGGGCTCCTCCGCGCCACCGGCGACGTCAACCCCGGCCCCGTTCCCCCCCAACCGTAGAAATCCCAACGCCTGACTGCCCGGAATCGACGCGCTGAACCGGCGCCGCATCGGGTCCCGCTGAGCGCATCTCCAGCGGCGGCCTTCACGGCTGGCGCCGCTCTTGCTGTGCCCCGTATGCAGGTTGCGCCCGGCGCACCCTGCCACCGAACCGCTCGCGTGTGACCGGTCGGTTCCGGCGTCAGCGGCGGTTCCTGAATGGCAGGTCGTCGTCCCGGCAAAGGAGAGCGCGCTCAAGCCAATCCGTGTGCCGGAATCCCTCCTTCGTCGGGATGACGGGGAACGGGTCGACGGCGCCATGAGATGCAGCATCGCGTATGACCAAACCGCCTCACCCACGGCTACACGATGCGAGGTTGTTTTCACGTATCTTTAACATACGTGTCATATATCCTGATTACAACGTCGGCCAATCGTCACTCAGGAAGCCTTGCCCACCACGCGATCCCGGAATGGCAGCTGTCGTCTTCAGGGGGTCTCCTGCGTGAATACCGAGCTCGATCATCCCGAATCCCCGCGATCGGACGGCCCCGGCCTGAGCGCGCAGGCAGGGCTGCTGGCCGCCGCGTCCGCTCTCTGCGGCGGCGCGCCCGCAACCCTCGCCACACGGGACCGGGACGGGCGCCTCCACGTCATTGCCCGGGACGGCGCGGCCAGCCCCGGCCACGTGCTGCTGCCGCGCGTCGCCGCCCATCTCGGGCCGGATGGCGACAACGGCCATTCGCCCGTCACCTGCGCCATGGCGCGAATGCCGGATGGCAGCGCGATGGTCGTCGCCTGCGAAACCCCGCCCCAGCAGGCGATCGCGCCCGGGACGCTCGACGCCCTCGGCGGCATCGCCCGCGCCGCCGCCGCCCTCGCCATCGCCTCGCCCCCGCTTGACGATCCCTCCTCGCAAGCCGTCTCGCTCCTGCAGACGATGATCGACGCCGTGCCGGATCACATCTGGGCAAAGGATCACGACGGCCGGTATCTCGCCATCAACCGCGCCGCCGCCGAGGCGTTCGGCTTCGGCGATCCCGCAAATGGTCTCGGCCGCTCCGTGCATGACGTCTTCGCGCCGGAGCGCGCCGCCATTGCCGAAGCAGAAGACCGCGTCGTGATGGAAAGCGGTCAACCGGCCCACGGCATCCTTCACCCGGGCGCGGTGACCGGCGAGCAACGCTGGTGGCTTGCCAACAAGATCCCGATGACCGACGCGTCGGGCCGCGTCACCGGACTGATCGGCATCTCCCGCGAAGTGACGGAGATCGAGCAGGCGCGCGCCGATCTCGCCCGCGAGCGCGATTGTCTCCAGCAAATCCTCGACGCCATCCCGGACGCCATCTTCGTCAAGGACCGGGAGGGCCGCATCGTCCTCCACAACCAGTCGACCGCCCAACGGCTCGCCGATTCGCTCGGCGATCGGATCATCGGCGCTCATGTGCGGGACTACTATCGCGGCGACCGTCTCGAACGCGCGCTCGAGCAGGACCGGTTCGTGCTGGAAACCGGCTGCGCGTTGATCAATGAAATCGAACGCTCGGACGCCAGCTGTCGGGAACGCTGGGACCTCGTCAGCAAGGCGCCCCTCTACGATGCATCGGGCGCGATCACAGGTCTCGTCGGCATTGCGCGGGATGTCACGGCCATCCACCAGACCGAACGCGCGCTCTCCGCCGAACGCGACCAGTTGCAGACGATCCTCGACTCCCTGCCCATCAGCGTCTACCTGAAGGATGTCCGGCGCCGCTACGTCCGCATCAACCGCATGGCCGCGGATCGCATTGGCATCGCCACGCCGTCGGACGTGATCGGCCAGACCGCCGCGGCGTTCTGGGACCCGGAGTCCGCGGCCCGCATCCTGCGCGAGGAAGACCGGTTGCTGAGCGGCGAAACGGACGCGATCGAGGGCATCGATTACCAGCCCCGCCCCGACGGTTCGGAGAGCATCGTCCTCTACACGAAGCAGATGCTCCACAATGGCGAGGGACGGGTCGTCGGCATGATTGGCACCGACCGCGACATCACCCGGGTCATCGCGCTCGAGCGCCAACTCGCGGCGGCCAAGGAGGCCGAGGAGGAGGCCAGCCGCGAGGCTGCGACCCTGAACGCCACCAAGGGCGGCATGCTCGCCATGCTCAGCCATGACTTCCGCACCCCCCTCACGGCGATCCAGGGCTACTCGGACATGATCCGCGACTACAACCTCGACCGGGAGACAGTCCGCGATTACGCCTCGGAGGTTTCTCTCGCCGCGAGCCGCCTCGCGCAACTGACGAGCGACATGCTCGAACTGGACCGTCTCCAGTCGGGCAATGAGCATCTGTCGCTGGTCCCGGTGGCGCTGCAACCGGTCGTCCTCGAGGTCGTGGATCTTCTCGCCGGGCAGGCTGCGGCGCACGAGATACGGCTCGATCTGCCCGACGGTCTCCCGCCTGCGCTGGGCGACGCCGGCGCGCTTCGCCGCATTTTCACCAACCTCCTCGGCAACGCCATCAAGTACTCCCCCGATGGCGGCAAGATCGATCTTTCCGCCCGCGACGCGCGCGATGGGTTCATCACCGTCTCCGTGCGGGACCGCGGTCTCGGCATCCCTGAAGCCGATCTGGAGCGGGTCTTCCTGCCGTATGTGCGCCTCGACAGCGGCCGCCAGCGTGGCATCACCGGCACCGGGCTGGGGTTGCCGATCGTGCGTGAACTGGCCCGCGCCCAGGGCGGCGAGGTCTGGGCCGAGCGCGCCGACGACGACGGCAGCGTTTTCCGTCTCCGATTGCCCATCGCGCCTGCAGGGGCATAGCCCCGATCGCCGCCGCGCGGCGCCTCCCAGCCTGCGCCCGTTGCCGTCATGCGCGACAATCCGCGCCAGTCGTCCGTTCTGCCGGTGGAGGCGTGAATGACCCCCTGGATGCGCGCCGCGCTGGCGGCCGTCGGGTATGTGATCCTGGTGCTGCTCTCGATCAAACTCTTCCCGACGACCCCGCTGATCTTCCTCGTCGTACTGATCGGCGGCCCGGTCGCCATTGGCGCATGGACGCGAACGTGGACCTGGGTGATCTTCTGCCCGCTCGCGGTGGCGCTGGTCGTTTGGCTCGCGCGGTCCGGCGGCCCCGCCCCGGTGTCGGTCAGCGCCCAACCGCTGGTGGACGGCCTCGCCGCCGGAGCGCTCGCCTTCCTGCCGGCCGCCGTCGGGGCGTGGATCGGAGCAAACCGGGCGCGCGCCTGACCGCCGCTCAGATCCCGGGCCACGGGAAGATCGCGCGCGTCACCGGGATGTGTTCGCCGCCACCTCTTGACATGCCCCAACGCGCCTGATACCGTCCCACCCACAACCAAAGACGACGCACTGATGAGGACACGCCCCCGGCCCGGACGGGCCAGAGAACCGCGGATGCTGCAAAGCGGGACCGCGAGCGCCGGATCGGCAAGCCCTCGGAGCGCCGCCCCGAACAGGGGAGGGATGATATCCCTCGGGACCCAGTAGGCAGCGGCGGTTCGCCCCCGATACCGGGCGCACGCATGAGCGATCATGCGACAGAGGCCGCATCCGCGAGGATCCGGCGAACTGGGGTGGCACCACGAGCAGACACCGCTCGTCCCCTTTGCGGGACGGCGGTTTTTTGTTGCCCGTCCGCCCGCGAGGCGTCACAACGGCAGGCCGAAGGAGGCCCCCGTGATCGACTCGATGAACCTCCACCTCACGACCGCGCAGGCCGCCCCGCTCCCCGGGCGATCCAAGCGCTAGGCGTCCGGTCCGACAGGATCGCGGCGCCGCTGCTGCCCCCCCTTCACCTCGTAACCCGATCGGCAGACGTTCGCTCCCGGACCACCGGGGGCGTGGAGGAGCACACCCATGATTGTCCAGACCGCCCCCATTTCCGGCGCCATGACCGCGCTCATCACCCCGTTCCGCGACGGCGCCGTCGATCTTCCGGCCCTGCGCCGCCTCGTCGACATCCAGATCGACAACGGCATCTCCGCTCTCATCCCCTGCGGCACCACCGGCGAAACCCCTTCCCTGACCGAGCGCGAGGCCGATCTCGTCATCGCCACCGTCGTCGAGACCACCAACGGCCGCGTTCCCGTCATCGCCGGGACCGGCAGCAACGGCACCCACGTCGCCATCGAGCGCACCCGCCGCGCCCGCGAACTCGGCGCGGACGCCGCCCTCGTCGTCACCCCCTACTACAACAAGCCGACCCAGGACGGCCTCTTCGCCCACTTCACCGCCATCGCCGACGGCGCGGATCTCCCGATCGTGCTCTACAACGTGCCGGGCCGCACCGGGGTGAACATGCTCCCGGAGACCATCCTTCGCCTGGCCGAGCATCACCGCATCATCGCGGTCAAGGAGGCCAGCGGCAGCATCGACCAGTCCAGCCAGATCACCGTCTCCGCCCCGGCGACCTTCGCGGTCCTCTCCGGCGACGACTCTCTCACCCTGCCGATCATGAGCGTCGGCGGAACCGGCGTCGTCTCCGTTCTCTCGAACATCCTGCCCGCCCCGGTGGCCGCCCTCGCCGCCGCCGCCGCCGCTGGCGACTACGCGGAGGCCCGCCGCATTCACCTCGACCTCTTCGACCTCTGCCGCGCCATGTTCTGCGAGACCAACCCGGTCCCCGTCAAGGCCGCCGCCGCCATGCTCGGTCTGTGCAGCGATGAGGTCCGTCTCCCCCTCGCCCCTCTCTCCGAGGCCA
The DNA here is from genome assembly GCA_903864575.1 of uncultured Chloroflexota bacterium. GTDB lineage: Bacteria > Chloroflexota > Chloroflexia > Thermomicrobiales > UBA6265 > CADCWF01. Next base: position 6,530 of record CAIPGK010000755.1, on the reverse strand, counting down.
GCCGCCGCCGCGTCGAACTCGCCCTCGACGCCTGCCCCTGGGTTCCCGGCAGGACGATTGCAGCGTAGGCGCGGCTCTCGGCGGCGGGTTACCAGCCATCGGCGCCCGGCTCTCGGCCGGTCACGCTGGGCTGATGGCCGAGCGCCGCGGGACGGCAAACGACGACCGACGGTTATCCGTCACCCGACCGCCAATGGCCAGCAGCCCCGTCAGGAGAACCGATGATGACCCATATCACCATTGCAGGAGTCGCCGGACGAATGGGCCGTGAGGTCGCGGCGGCGGCGGCAGACGATCCAGCGATCACGGTCAACGGCGGAACGGTGCGCCCGGGGAGCGCGCAGGAAGGCGCCACCTTCCGCGAGGCTGCCGGGATCGATCTGCCCGGCGCGCGCCTCGCCAGCGACCCGCGCGCCATCGTGCCGGACAGCATGGCCGTCGTCGATTTCACCACCCCCGCAGGCGCGCTTGCCCACGCCCGCGTCTGCGCGGAGTACGGCATCCCGTTCGTAACCGGCACGACCGGCTTCACCGCGGACGAGCAGGCCGATCTGCGCGCCCTCTCCCGCGCGATCCCGATCTACTGGGCGCGCAACATGAGCGCCGGCATCGCCGCCCTGCTCGCCCTCCTTCCTGCCCTCGCCGATGCGCTTCGGGGATATGACGTCGAAATCGTCGAAACCCACCACCGCCGCAAACTCGACGCGCCCTCAGGCACCGCGCTCGCCCTCGCGGAGGCCATCGCCGAGGCTTTGCCGGGTGATTCCCCCCGCGTCCATGGCCGCTCGGGCATCGCCCCCCGGCAACCGGGAGAGATCGGCATTCACGCCGTCCGTGGCGGCGGCAACCCCGGCGAGCATTCCATCATCTTCTCCGCCGACGGCGAGGAAGTCCGCATCCAGCATCGCGCCTTCAGCCGCCGCGCCTACGCCGAGGGCGCCCTTCGCGCCGCGGGATGGCTCGTCGGCCAGCAACCCGGCTTCTACGGCCCCGCTGACCTCGGCCGCGCCGCCGGGGACGCGCCGATTCAACTCGCCCGCTACCTCGTCGGCAGCGAACGCGAGTTGGCCGGGGCATGATGCGCGGATCGCGCGGGGCTATCGGCGTTCGCGAGCATCCCGGATGCTCTCCGCTGTCGTAAGGCCGCCCCATCGTCCTCCGTTCCTCGGAAGGACAGTTGGGCGGTCCCCGTTACTACCCGGCAATCGGCGTGACGGCGGCGCCTGAACCCGGCGGTCCGCCTGAGGATGGCGACGCACGACATCACCGACGAACCGCACCCGCGCTCCGTCACCCCATTTCCACCCACGCCCGGATGCTGCGATGATCCCTCCCGGCGCGGACGGATCGCGCCGAACGCCAACGACCGGGAGCCATGCATGCGCGTCACCGTCCTCGGCGGCGGCAACACCGCCTTCTCCATCGCCGCCACCCTCGCCCGCGCCGGCCACGAGGTGCTGCTCTGGGAGCACCCGGACTTCGCCCATACCCTCGACCCGATCCGCGATTCGCTGACCATCACGCTCGACGGCCCGCAGGGCGGCCCCGGCATCCTCGCCGCGGTGACGACCGACCCTGCAGAGGCCTGCGCGTGGTCCGACACGCTCCTCTGCTCCGTTCCGAGCTACGCCCATGCCGCCTTTGCGGAACGGCTGGTCCCGCACCTCCGGCCCGGCCAGTTGCTCGCCCTCCTGCCGGGCAATCTGGGCTCCCTCGCGTTCGCGAAGGCGCTGGACGCAGCGGGCAAGACGGGCGTCATCCTCGCGGAATCCGACACTGCCCCCTACGTCTGCCGCAAGAGCGCGCCGGATCGCGCCGTCATCTGGGGAACCGTTCCCGCGCTGGGCGTCGGCGTTTGGCCCGCCTCGCAGACGGGAGAGGCCCTGCCCCCGCTGGCCGAACTCTTCCCCGGCGCGAAGCCCTACGCGCACGTCATCGAGGCCGGGCTCTCCGCGCTCAACCCCGTCGTCCACCCCCCGGGCGTGCTGATGAACGCGGGCCGCATCGAGCGCAGTCGCGGCGAGTTCTGGTTCTACGAGGAGGGGGTCACCCCCGGCGTCGTCCGCGCCATCGAGGCCCTCGACGCCGAACGCCTCGCGCTCGGCCGCGCCCTCGGCCTCGACCTCGCCCCGGTCGCCGAGGCCTTCGCCGCCGCGGGGTTCGGCCCGGCATCGCCCGATCTCTGGGCCGTCATCAACGGCTCCCGGATGCTCACCGCCCTCCGCGCCCCCGGCGCCCTGGACTCCCGCTGGGTCACCGAGGACATCCCCTGCGGCATCGGCGCATGGGCCGCGCTCGGCGACGCCCTCGACATCGATACTCCCACCATGGACGCCCTCATCACCCTCGCCTCCGCCGTCCTCGCCCGAGACTTCCGCGCCGAAATCCGCGGCCCGGAGGCCCTCGGCCTCGCAGGCCTCGACGCGCGGGAAATGATCCTTCGCTGCGGCTGATCCCCGCCGCGCGCGCCGCCTGCCCGTGCGAGGAGAACCACCGCTCGAATCCGTGATACCGGCCAGCGAGCGGCATCAGGTCCTCAATGGCATGGCGGCTCAGGCTCTCCGGCGATTCCCCGCCGGCGTCCGTTTCGACAGCACGAACCTCATCATCTCCGCGTGGCTTTCTTGGCTGCCTCCTCGGGAGCCGGTACGCAGTTCTCGCGCCATTGCCAGCGAAGCAGCACGTCATATGGCATCATTGGCGTGTACCCATCGAAGCGGCCAGATGGCGTTGGAGCTCCCGCAATGACCGACCGCACCGCCGCCCTTCCCGATGCCGCGCAGCGCGCCGCCAATCTCTTCGCGTACCTCGAGGCGTTCACGCAGCTTCGCTCCGCGGTGACCCGCGATGTGGCGAGCTACGAGTCCCACCTGTTCGCCGGGGAACTCGCCGGTGCAGCCGGGTGCGGCGGCCCCTTGATGGAACAGGATGCGATCCTCCCGTGGAGCGATCCCTGGCTCACCGTGGAACGCCCGCGCGCTGCCACCATGCCACCGCCGCTGCCCGGATTCCTGGCCGGCTACTCGCTCCCGGAGGCGCAGAACCCGGCATGGACCCCACCAGTCGATCTTCCTCCCTTCGAGGCAGGGCCGGGAGAACCCGCGCCCGATCCGGCCGATCCGGCGGTAATCGCCGCGTGGCGAGAATGGGCAACCGCGTGGACCACCTGGGCGAGCAGGGAACTCCCGCACCATCGCGCCCGCCTCGCCTACCAGCGTCTCTTCCAGATGCGGACGCGGCAGGAGCGGATGGGAGAGCAGTTCGAGTTGATCGCGGGGCTCGGTCTCCTTTCATGGGACACCCCCGCGGGGCAACGAGTCCGCCGCCATTTGATCGCGGTTCCGGCCGCGCTCGCCTTCGAGGATGACACCGGCACGCTCACCCTGTCGCCTGTCTCCACCGGCAAACCGGTCGCCCTCGAAATGGAGATGCTCGAATTCGACCAGCGTCCCGCCGATACGGATGCCCAGGCGATCGAGGCCAGCCTCGCCGCCGCAGGGGAAGCGGACGACCTCGCGCCGATCCTCCTTTCGTCCCTGCGGCGCTGGGTCACCCAGTCCAGCGTCGACGGCGAGTTCGATCCAGGCCTCGCTCCGCCGACTCCCGGGGAAACACCCGTGGTGTCCTGGGCCCCCGCCATCGTCCTCCGGCGGCGCGGCGAGCGAACGCTGCAAAAGCAGTTCGGGACGATAGCGGAGCGGCTGCGGGAGGGTGGTGACATTCCCCCGGGCATCCTGCGGCTGATCACCATCATGGATGACCAGCAGCCCGGCGACGCAACGGGTCGCAGCGGCGAACGCCGGGATGCCGTCACCCCGGGAGACAACGAGCTGTACTTCCCGCTCCCGGCCAACGACGAGCAACGCCAGATCGCGGAGCGGCTGCGGGTCAGGCAAGGCGTCCTCGTGCAGGGGCCGCCGGGAACCGGGAAATCCCATACCATCGCAAACCTGCTCTGCCACCTGCTCGCCACCGGCAACCGGGTGCTCGTCACGAGCCATACGGCCCGCGCGCTCTCGGTGCTGCACGACAAGCTCCCGCCCGAGATCGCGGCGCTCTGCGTGAGCGTGATGGGCGCGGACCACGCATCGGCGCGACACCTCGAATCTGTTGTCCGGGGAATCACCCAGCGGCAGGAACGGTGGGGCAGCGAGGGGGATGCGGAGAACCTGGCCGAGATCGAGAGCCTCACCAGCATCCTCGACCAGGTGCGACGGGAGCAGGCTCGCCGCGTGTCGGCCATCCGCGAACAGCGCCGGAAAGCCGCCGAGCAGGCGCATCCGCCAATCCCCGGCTATCGCGGCACGCCTACCGAGATCGGGCTCCAGGTGAGCGAGCAGACCGCCGAGCACGCCTGGCTGCAGGATCGCATCGTGCCGGCTGCCGAACCTCCCGCGCGCGACGCCGTTCTCGCCCTGCTGGACGCCCTTCGCCGCGGGGAGGACGCTCCTCCGCCCGGCGAAGGGCCGATCTCCCCGGATGATCTGCCCAGCCCCGACGCCGTCGCCATCGCCATCGCCGACGAGGCGAACGCAGCGGCCCGATGGGATTCCCTGCGCTCCGCGGCAGGAGATTCGGCGTTCGCCACCCTGCGTGCCCTGCCCTATTCGCGCCGGGAGGAGACCGCGGACCTGCTCGATGCGCTGGCCCCGCGGCTAAAGGACCTGGAACGCGAGGGGCGCCCGTGGATGTCCGTCGCGCTCGGCGACCTCCTGCACCGTCGGGCCGCGCCCTGGACACGGCTGGCGGGCGCCACGGACGATCTGTTGATGGCGCTCTCCGAAAACTGGAATCCCCCGGAGATCACCGGCCTCGGCAACCGGGGCGTCGCCGAGGCACTGGCGGACGCCCGTGAGCTCAAGCTGCACATCGACACCGGCGGGGCCCTCGGCGGTTTCGGGCCCTTCCGGCCGGAGCCGGTCCGCAAGGGCGGCTATCTTCTCGACAAGGCGCGCCTCGGCGGGGCGCCATGCGGCACCTCCGAGACCCTCGGCAAGCTCATCCTGGCCCTCGAAACACGGCGGCGATTCGACGAGACGCAGAAGCTCTGGTCCGGCCACGAACGTCTGGAGGGCGCCACCTACCCGATGCGGCGCAGCGCGCTTGCGACCTGCCGGGCCTCGCTCCAGCGGGTGTTCGACGCCGACGCCATCGCGCAAAAGGTTCGCGATCTCCCGGGGCTGGAACAGCTTCCCCTCGATGCCCTCGCAACCGCCGCGGGCCTGGCCGCACTGCAGCGCACGCTGGCTGCCGCACAGGCCGAATCGGAACTCGAGTGGCGCGCCGCCGAACTCGCGGAACCGATCCGCTCCCTCGCCGCCGCCGCGGACGTTCCCGGGGCATACCCCGCCTATGTCGATGCGTTGGCCGCGCTCGAGCGCCGGGACCCCGAGGCCTATCGTGACGCGCACGCGAGCATCGCCGCCGCTGCCGAGGTTGCCGCCGAACGCGAACAGGCGGCCGAGACCCTCCGCTACCTTGCGACCACTGCCCCACGCCTTGCCGCCGAACTCCGGAAGACCCCGTGGGATCCAGTGTGGGACAACCGGCTCGGCACGCTCACCCAGGCGTGGAATCGCGCGCGCGCGCAGGCATGGCTCGCCCGCCTGCCCGGGACCAACGAGCAGGCCGACCGCGACGAGATTCATCGGCTCGACGGGGAAATCGAAACGACCCTCGCTCGCCTCGCAGCAGCCCACGCCTGGAGGCACAGCCTCTCGACGATGGGCGAGGAAGAGCGGCAGCACCTGATCGCGTGGCAGGCCGCGATCACCCGCGCCGGACGCGGCACGGGCAAGTACGCCGGCGCGCACCTCCGCGACGCCCGCGAACACCTGGACGGCTGCCGGCGCGCCATCCCGGCGTGGATCATGCCGCTGTACCGGGTGGCGGAGACGATGCCGGCCGAGCCGGAACTGTTCGACGTGGCGATCATCGACGAGGCCAGCCAGTCAGGCCCGGAGGCGCTGTTGCTCGCCTATCTCGCCCGCAAGCTCGTCGTCGTCGGCGACGACAAGCAGATCAGCCCATCGAACATCGGCATCGTCGGGGATGACGTGTTCGCCCTCCAGCGCGCTCACTTGCAGGGCATCCCGCAGGCAGATGCCCTCGGCCTCAACTCCAGCTTCTTCGACATCGCCAGCATCCTGTTCGCCGGCCGCATCACCCTGCGCGAGCACTTCCGCTCGATGCCGGAGATCATCGAGTTCTCCAATCGCGCCTTCTACCGCGACACGCCGCTCATCCCCCTTCGCCAGTACGGCCAGGACCGGCTCGACCCGATCCGCACGCTGCACGTCCCCGATGGTTACGAGAAGGGCGACGTCAACATCCCCGAGGCGGAGGCCATCATCGACCTCCTGTTGCGGTGCATCGCCGACCCGGCCTACGCGGGGAAATCCATGGGCGTGATCTCGCTGAAGGGCGAGGCGCAGGCGAAGATCATCGAGTCCCGGCTGCTGGCGAAGCTCGACCCGCGGGAGATCGAGCACCGCCGGATCATCTGCGGCGACGCCTACGCCTTCCAGGGC
>CAIPGK010000754.1 GCA_903864575.1 uncultured Chloroflexota bacterium | reverse complement strand
TAACAATTCTCGCCACAGCCGCAGTTGCAGGCGGCGGAGGTGCAGTTGTAGGCGTAGGAGCACTCGGCCATGACGCCCCCGGCGGACTGGACATCGGGCCGGGCGTCCGGGTTGGATTCGCAGATCCGGGCGTCGACGGTCCAGGTATCGGTGGGTTTGTCGTAGACGGCGCCGAGAATGCGCCAGTTGATGCCCTGCAGGCGCAGGCATTGCTTGCCGGACATCTTGCCGCCAGTCCGCTTCTGGAGGTAGTGGAAGAGTCGGCTGGCGGTCATGTCGGTCTGGCGGCCGGAGGCGCGGTGGCGCATCTGGCCGCTGCCGCCCTGCGCGGTGATGATCCAGTGGGTGGCGTCGCCCCCGGGGGCGGGGGTGTAGGTCGGGCGGATCAGGTTACCCCGCCAGATCTCGATCGGGCGCTTGCCTTTCCCGTGCTTCTCCTTTTCGGCATCGACCGCGGCGGTCACCGCCGCGCGCCCGCCAGCCTGCCGGGCGATTCCGGCGGCAACCGCTGTCGCGCTGGCAGCGACCTTCCTCAGGGCAGAACGACGATCCTGATTCTTGAACACGAAGCAACTCCTCGGTCGTGAATGGGCTATCTCAGAGGAACGGGGTGAGGTGATGGGCGCAGGGCAGGGGCAAGGACATCGTCCGGTGAACTCCCAGACGCCCCGCTGCACGTCGCCTGCGAGTCCGCTCAGGGAAAACAGCGGACCCGGGGGCCTGCGACGGCTTCCCGACCGAATCCGCGCGCCCGGTGCTGCCGGTTGGCGTCATTCATGGCGATTCCCCCCATCATTCGGTCATGACGCCCCTCGGCGTCCTGTTCGGGCGCGAACGATTTCCCATCGTGTCAACACACCGAATAACTAACACTCTCGATTGCCGTTGTCAATCCTGCGCGGTTACATGCGTGGTTACAAATGGCGTTGAATGCCGATGTCCGGGCATGACGGCTCAGTATCCGCTGCTTTTCCGCGATTTCTTCATCGTCGTTCGACGCAGCGGAACCCAGCCGGGCTGACGAGCGAGTGCACGTTGGCGTCGATCACCAGCGTTATCGACTGGTCAAAAGGCGCTGGGGCAGAGCCTATTCACGATGTTATGAGATGATTTTCCGGAGTTCTGAAACGCGCGGGGTGGCTAGGGAGACGGCCTCGTCCCCGGTCGCGGATTCCAACCCTGCTGCGCTGCAGCGATTGGATGCCGTGACGCCACGCCGTGAGACAGGCGTTGTCGTTCCATCTTGCACCATATGTCAGGATGCGTCAATTCGCGAGGTCCGATGCAGTGGTCATGGAACACCGGCGCGCCCGCCGCCGCGAACCATCGGCAGCGAGGCGCCCGATGGCCCCGCTCCGGTCCTACATCCGGCGGACCGGCAGCACCTCGACGCGCGTATCGGAAAAGTCGCCGCCGCCGCCGAGGTCGCTCAAGCCATCGGCCGTCAGCAGGTTCGCGAGCGGGCCGGGACCTTCGCCGTCCGCCTCCCAGCCGAAGGGCATGGCGGCCGTGCCGGGGCGCACCCGGTCCTCGACCCGCACCCGGAGGCGAAGCTCGCCCCGGTCGTTGAGGACCCGGACCATGTCGCCGTCCACGATCCCGCGCGGGGCGGCATCCTCGGCGTGCAGATCGAGCCGCGGTTCTCCGGCGGCCTTGCGGTGCCACGAAAGCCCCGCGTAACTGGAGTTGAGGAAGTGAACCTCGGACTTGGGCGTGAGCAGCGAGAGGGGCCAGGCCGCGTCCGTCGGGGCGGGCACGTAGCCCGGCAGGGGATCGAGCCCGGCAGCATCGAGCGCGGGGGAGCGGAACTCCGTCCTGCCGCTCGGGGTCGGGAACCCGCCCTCCGCGAACGGCAGCCACGGGCGCGGCAGCGCGAGCGGCGCCCAGCCGTCCTCCCGGAGCCGCTCGAAGGTAATGCCCTCGAGATAGGGATGTCCGGAGGCGAGCGCGGCGCGGGCGAGCGCCTCATCGCTCTCGTGCAGCCACGGCTCGGTCATGTCCATCGCCGCCGCAAGGTCGCGGAACAACTGGGTGGTGGAGCGCGCCTCGCCGACCGGCGCGATGGCGGGCAGATTCAGCGCAAGGCAGGTCTGGCCCCAGGAGGAGATCAGGTCGAGATGCTCCAGTTGGGTGGTCGCCGGCAGGACGTAATCGGCGAATTTCGCCGTGTCGGTCATCACCTGCTCGTGGACGACCGTGAACAGGTCCTCCCGCGCCAGTCCGCGCCGGACGAGCGCCTGGTTGGGCATCGTCACGGCCGGGTTCGACCCGTAGACCACGAGCGCGGCCACCGGAGGGTCGAGGGTCTCATCGGTCAGGGCGCGGCCGAGTTGCACCATGTTGAAGGAGCGCAAGCCCGGATGTTCGAGACCGGGCATCGTCAGCGCCGCTCCATCGAGCGCGCTCGAAGCGAGCGATGCGGTCATGTGCAGCAGGCCGCCCCCGAGGTGTTTCCACGCGCCGATCAGCGCCGGCAGGCAGGCGACTGCCCGGTAGATTCCCGCCCCGTTCGCGCGATGCTCCATCCCGACCAGCGTGCGGATCGCTGCGGGCGCCGTCGTCGCGTAGGCGCGGGCGAGGCGCTCGATCTCCGCGGCGGGGATGCCGGTGATTGCGGCGGCCCGGTCCGGCGGGTACTCCGCGAGCCGCTCGCGCAAGGCGTCGAAACCGAGGGTGTGACGCTCGACGTACTCGCCGTCATGCAGCCCATCGCGAACGATGACATGCATCATTCCGAGCGCAAGCGCGGCATCCGTGCCGGGGATGGGCTGGATGTGCCAATCGGCGGCGGCGGCGGTGCGGGTCCGGGCCGGGTCGATGACGACAACCGTCGCGCCGCGCGCCTTCGCCTCGCGGACCAGCGGCCAGTGATGCAGGTTGGTGACGATCGGGTTCGCGCCCCAGATGATGATGAACCGGCTGTGGACGATGTCCTCGGGCAGCATTCCGGTGTCGGTCCCGATGGTCGCCAGCAGCCCCGCCCAGCCTGCTGCGCCGCAAACGGCGCGTTCCAGCCGCGACGCGCCGATCCGGGCGAAGAAGCGGCGGTCAAGACTCTGCGTCTGCACCATGCCGAGCGATCCGAGATAGGAGAAGGGGAGAATGGCCTCGCCGCCGTGTCGCTCGATGATCCCGCCCAAACGCCCGGCGATCTCCGCGATGGCCTCGTCCCAGCCGATGGGCTCGAACCGGCCCTCGCCCTTCGGCCCGATCCGGCGAAGCGGCTGGGTGAGGCGCTCCGGGCCGTACACCCGGTCGAGGTAGTGATTGACTTTCGCGCAGAGCCCGCCCCGGGTGACGGGGTGATCCGGATTCCCGGACAGCTTCACCGCGCGACCATCCTGGACGGTGACGCGCCACGCGCAGGAGTCCGGGCAGTCGTGCGGGCACGCGCCGGGCACCACGCCATCGACGACGGGAACGGACCGGGACATCCTGCTCTCCTCCGCGCTCGCGCCGCGACGGCAACACCACGGCTGGCGGAGTTTCCCACGTTCACCGGCTCGCCGCAGGCCGGGAACGATCCCGAGATGCACGGCATCCCCACCACGCAACGGCGGCATCGGCGCGGCCACGCACCCCCGGTACCCATGCTCACGACGCACAGCCCCGCCGATCGACGCAGCGCACACCAAGAGACAGCGAATCGGGTAGTCCACGCGCAGGCACGGCAGCGCCAACCGTGCCGCGAGGGAAAGCGGATGATAGGATGATTTCATCGGCGCAACGCATCCAGGGAGGATATGGGAGCGTCGTGATACATAACGAGGAGCGTCATGATGGCAAATCACGAAATGAGCCGGCGAGTGATGCTCGCGACGGCTGCCGCGGGTGCGCTGGCGATCACCGGCACGCGGCTGGCCGCCGCTGCGGAGATGACGGTGAAGGTCGGGGGCGCGGTGGACAAGCCCGCCGAGTACACCGCCGCCGATCTTGCGGCGATGCCGCAGACAGAGGTCAAGGGCGCCTGGTCCGACTCTGAGGATGGCGCGCCGTTCACCGCGAAGGGCCCGCTGCTCTACGACGTGGTGATGGCCTCCCAGCCGAACGCCGGACCGGAGTTTGTGGCGCGGATGGCTGTGGTCGTCACCGGAACCGATGGCTACCGCGGCACCTACAGCTGGGCCGAACTGATGCCGGACAGCGGCGGCGCGCCGGTGATCGTTGGACTGGAGTACAACGGCGAGCCGATCCGCGCGATCTTCAATCCGGCCTGGATCATCAGCGCGGGCGACAAGACGTCGCTGCGGTCCGTCTTCTCCCTCGCCTCGATCGATCTGGTCGATGCCTCGGCGGGGATCGGCGCGGTCGCCACGCCGACCGCCTGACCTCGACCGGCGCTGACGCGGCCCAACGCAGCCCCCGGACCGGCAGGACCGATCCGGGGGCTGCGTCCGAATGGACGAATGCTCCGGCAGGGCTGGCTCAGCGGGAGCGGCCGGGGTCGAGCGCGTCGCGAAGGCCGTCGCCCGCGAGATTGAAGCCAAGCACCGTGAGGGTGATGGCGAGACCGGGGAAGATGGCGGTCCACGGGGCGGCCATGACGAGCCGCTGGGCATCGGAGAGCATCCGGCCCCACTCGGGCGTGGGCGGCTGCGCGCCGAGCCCGAGGTAGCCGAGCGCCGTCACCAGCAGGATCGCGTTGCCGACGCCGATGGTGGTCTGGACCCGGCGATGGAGGGGTCGAGCTGCACCGTCGCCTGCGGCAGGGCGACCACGAGGGTCTTTTCATCCTGCGCGGCGGCGCTTCCGGCCCGCGCCAGCGAGCCGGGCAGGGCGCGGCCGAGCACGGCGGCGGCGGGAATTGCCAGACCGGCCCTCAGGAAGCGGCGGCGGCTGGCGGCAGCGGCCACAACGGTCTCGAGGGGGTTCCGGGTATCGGTCACGTTCAGCTTCTTCAGTTCCTTGTCCCGTCCTTGACCAGATGGTCTCCCCGGCGGACTCCCGCCAGGACCGTTCCGCTGGCCCGCGCGTGGCCGGGTTACGCGCGGTCGCTCGCATCGAACGCAAAGGGAAGCCGGTCGAGCGTCTCGTGCCCGGCGTCGGTGATGAGCAGCATCCGTTCCATCTGGAAGGTGCCCACCCCCGAGAGGTAGTACGGGAGTTCGATGCTGATCACCATGCCCGGCGCGAGCGGACGCTCCTCGCCGGGCGCGATGAACGGAGGTTCCTCGAAGTTGTGGCCGAGACCCACGCTGTGGCCCAGATGGCCGCGGCTGTAATTGGTGAATCCCTGCGACCGCATGGCGACCGTGCCGATGGCCCAGAGGTCGCGGCAGGCGACACCCGGCCTCGCGGCCGCCACGGTGAGGTCGAGCGCGGCGAGCAGGGCGTCGTGGACCGTCTGCTGCTCGGGAGTCGGGTCGATGGCCCACGTGCGGCCGATGTCGCTGTGGTAGCCGCCGACGTTCACCTGCATGTCGAGCTTGATCGTCTGCCCGGGACCAGTAGTCGTTCCCGGCACGGTCCCGTCACCGACGCCCACCAGTCCTTCGGCCTCGCGGAGGGCGGCGTAGCGGGGATCGTTCGCGGCAGCCTGCCAGATCGCGGACTGGTAGGCGGCGGTGAGCGCGGTGGGGGTGATGCCGGGGGTGGTCGCGGCGCGGGCCGCCGCGATGCCGAGATCGGTCAATTCGCCGGCGCGGCGAAGATGCTCGATTTCATCGGCGTCCTTGATGGCGCGGAGATCGTCGAAGAGGGTGGAGACATCCAGCAGCGCGCGGTCCGGCAGGGCCTGCAGCAGGCGATGGACCAGCCAACCGGGGGTCCAGAAGAGATCGAGACCGACCCGGCCGCCATCCGGCGAGACGGCCCGGATGGCGTCGGCCGCGGCCTCGACCATCGCGTCGAAGTCGAACTGGGCGGGTCGGTCGACCGGCCCATCGGGCCGCGCGGCGACGATCCGCTCCGCGATCGGGCCGGCGGGAATGCCGCGCAAATCGAGGTGCTCGATCCAGAAGGGATGACCGAAGCGGGCGAACTCCTCCACCGGGTAGGCGCGCGTCTCGGAATCGCCGGAGGAGACGGACATGGCTCCATCCGCGCCGAGACCGACGACGATCAGCCCCGGATGGCGCCAGAAGCCGGCGATGGTGCTGGTGCGGCCGCTGAGCCAGGCGGCGTTCTCGGGGGTCAGCGCGACGATGGCGGAAAGCCCCTCCGCCGCCAGCGCCGCACGCGTCCGTTCACTCCGCGACTCACCGTAATACCACATGCAGCACCACCTCAACTCCAGCAGCATTCCCGTTCCAGGAAGTTCTTTTATTTTTTGATCGAAAACTACATGATCCCGCTTCGAATCGCAACCGGCACATGTACTGCCATGCACGATCGGCGCGTACTTGCCCCGGCCGGGCGCCTGGTCCACCATGCGCTGGTCGGGAACCACGCTGCGTCCTGGCAGGAGTTCCGGCACGGATGCACGCAATGAGAGGTGCTCGATGACCAGTCTCGGCAAGCAGGTGCGGTTGTCGCGCATCTTCGATCCCGCCACGGGCACGGCCATCGTGCTGCCGATGGATCACGCCATCGAGAGCCCCGACTTCCCGGAACTGGAGGTTCCCGTGCCGCTGGTGCGCGACCTGGCCGAGGCGGGGGTCGACGCGTTCCTCATCCGCCGCGGCATGGCCGGATACGCCGCTGACGCCTTCGCCGGCCGCGCCGCCTGGATCCAGCGGATGACCGGGCGCTCGGGCCTTTCGACGGCGGGCGGCGCGCATCACGACAACCGGCAACTGGTGATCGCCGCGGTGGAGGATGCCCTGCGCAACGGCGCGGACGCGGTCGCCCCGACCTTTTTCTTCGGGCCGGACACCGAGGACGCCGCCTTCCCCCACCTCGGCCGGATCGCCGACGAGTGCGATCGCCTCGGCATGCCCCTGCTGGCGGAGGTTTTCCCGCAGGGCGGCCCCGGCGCGGTTCCCTACGAGGGTCCGTATTCCGTCGCCGAGATGCGGCTCGCGGTGCGGATCGCCTCGGAGGAAGGGGCGGACTTCATCAAGACCTGGTACACCGGCGATCCGGCAAGCTTCGCCGAGGTGATCCGCTATGCCTTCGTGCCGGTGATCGTCGCGGGTGGCGCGAAGAGCAGCGACCCGCTCGACGTCCTGCGGATGGCGCGGGACGCAATGGACGCGGGCGCGAAGGGCGTGGCGTTCGGCCGGAAGGTGTGGGGGCACGGGAACCCCGCCGCAATGGTGCGCGCGCTCTCCCGCGTGATCCGCGAGAAGGCATCGGTCGCGGACGCCGCCGCCGAACTTGGAATCGGCAGCGGCAGCGGCGGCGGCAGCGGCGAGTAGGGGAGTGGGACGGATGGCGGCGGAGTTCGATGTCGTCTGCCTCGGCGCTCCGGTCGCGGATCTGATCGTCCGCTCGCTGGAGGAGTTGCCCCCGAAGTCCACCCTCCGCATGGTCGATGCGATCGACCTCCGCGCAGGCGGCACGGCATACATCACCGCCTATGTGCTCGCCCGGCTCGGGGCGCGGACGGCGATGATCGGCGCGGTCGGCAACGACCAGTTCGGCCGGTTCCTCGAGGACGAACTCGCCGCCGCCGGGGCCGACTGCCGGGGACTGGTGCGCCACCCCACCCTCGGCTCGACGGCGACGGTGGTCGTGCTCGACGACCGGGGCGACCGGACCTACATCCACGCCCCCGGAGCGGCGAAGGCGCTCACCCGCGAGGACCTGCCGGACGAGGTGCTCTTCGCCGGGAAGGCGCTCCATATCGGCGGGGCGCTCATCAACCATCACCTCGACGGCGAGCCGACCGCCGCGATCCTTCGGGAGGCGCAGGCACGGGGCATCCTGACCAGTCTCGACACCTCCTATGACCCAACCGGGCGCTGGCATCTCGTGCACCCGGCCCTGCCGCACCTCGACGTCTTCGCACCCGGCTATCCCGAGGCGCGGATGGTGGCCGGGCTCGACGACCCGGCGGAGATCGCGGCGTGGGCGCGGGCGCGCGGGGTGACGATCGCCGCGATCAAGCTCGGCGAGCAGGGGGTCTGGATGGATGGCCCCGGCTTCACCGGCCACATCCCCGCCGTCCCGGTCGAGGCCGTGGACACCACCGGCGCAGGGGAAAGCTTCGACGGCGGCCTTCTCTACGGGCTGGTCAACAACTGGCCGCTGGAACGGGCCGCGCGGCTTGCCGTCGCGATGGGCAGCAGGACGGTCCGCGCCGTCGGGGGCGTTTCCGGCGCATGCTCGTTGGAGGAGGCCCTTGATTTCGGCGGACGTGCCCTGAGGGACACCTGATCCGGGACAACCCACGCGCACCAGCCCGCCGGCCAGGCGGCGAATCGGCGACGATGGCGCGACGCGAGCGCGCAACATGTGATGCACGGAAAGGCGGGCGATCGGGAATGAGCGATCCAACCAGCGGCAATCGACCGGCCATAAGCGGGCGGCAGGAGTTGACCAACTACGGTGATCCCGGATTCAGCCAGTTCATGCGCCGCGCCTTCGCGAAGGGCATGGGCTACACCGACGCCGACATGCGCCGCCCCGTCATCGGCATCTGCAACTCATGGAGCGAGTTGAACCACTGCAACCGCTGCCTGCGCGATGTCGCGGAGGCCGTGAAGCGGGGCGTCTGGGCGGCTGGCGGCTGGCCGCTCGAGTTTCCGACCATCTCCCTCGGCGAGATCTTCCTGAGCCCCACCGCGATGCTCTTCCGCAACCTGATGGCGATGGACGCCGAGGAGATGACGCGGGCGCAACCGGTCGACGGCGTGGTCTTCCTGGCGAACTGCGACAAGACCACCCCCGCCTACCTGATGGCCGCGGCGAGCGCCGATCTTCCGGCGATGGTCGTCACCGGCGGCCCGATGCTGAACGGCCGCTGGCGCGGGCAGGACCTCGGGGCCTGCACCGACTGTCGCCGCTACTGGACCGAGTACCGGGCGGGAACCATCTCCGACGGAGATCTCGGCGAACTGGAGCAGGCCCTCTTCCGCTCCGCCGGCCACTGCATGGTGATGGGCACGGCCTCCACGATGGCCTCCATCACCGAGGCGCTCGGCATGACCATGCCCGGCGGCGCGGCCATCCCCGCCGCCGATTCGGCGCGCATCCGGTTCGCGGAGGAGGCAGGGCGGCGGATGGTCGCGCTGGTCGAGGAGGACCTGCGGCCCTCGCGGATCATGACCCCCGGCGCGGTGGACAACGCGATCCGGGTGCTGATGGCCATCGGCGGCTCGACCAACGCGGTCGTGCACCTGCTGGCGATCGCGGGGCGGCTGGGGATCGAGTTGCCGCTTGAACGCTTCGACGACCTGAGCCGCGAGACGCCGCAGGTGGCCTCGATGCGTCCCGCCGGGAAGTTCCAGATGCAGGAACTCTTCGAGGCGGGCGGCATTCCCGCCGTGATGCGCGAACTGCTGCCCCTGCTGGACGGCGGCGCGATGACGGTGACCGGGAAGACGGTCGCGGAGAACCTCGCGGCAACGCCCCCCTCGCTGCGGCCGGAGGTGGTCTCACCGCTCGCCGAGCCGTTCGCGCCGGAGGGTGGTCTCGCCATCCTGCGGGGCAATCTCGCGCCACGCGGGGCGGTCATCAAGCACGCCGCGGCCACCCCGGCGCTGTTGCAACACCGGGGGCGGGCGGTGGTCTTCACCTCGCTGGAGGACATGGCGCGGCGGGTGAACGACCCCGATCTCGACGTGCGCCCGGAGGACGTGCTGGTCTTGCAGGGCGCCGGGCCGGTGGGCGGGCCGGGGATGCCGGAGTCGGGGATGATCCCGATCCCGCGCAAGCTGCTGGAGCAGGGCGTCCGCGACATGGTGCGGGTGTCGGACGCCCGGATGTCCGGCACGGCCTACGGGACGGTCGTGCTGCACGTCGCGCCGGAGGCTGCCGTCGGCGGTCCGCTCGCGCTCGTGCGGGATGGCGACGAGATCGCGCTCGACCTTGCGAACCGCCGCATCGACCTGCTGGTGGACGACGCCGAACTCGCCCGCAGGCAGGCCGCGTGGACCCCGCCGCCGGTTCCCGCCGCCTCTCGGCGCGGCTGGGGATGGCTGCACGCCACCCGCGTCCTGCAGGCCGACCAGGGGTGCGACCTCGACTTCCTCCGCGCCGACTGGCAGGGCTGAAGCGGGCACGGGACGGCTCCCACCAGATGCGAGCGTGGCGGCAGGTTTCCCCGCCGCCACGCTCCCTGCTCACCGGTTTCGGTCCGGATCAGCAACTCGCCTCGCCAGTGCTGACGCACTGATCCGGATTGTTGCCGGAGACCTTCGCGGTCGAAGCGACCTTCAGCTTGATCGGTGTGACGACATCCTCCGGATCCCAGGGAACAGGGCCAGCGAGGTACACGCCTCCGCCCTGCCGGGCCTTGTTGTCCCGGATCGAGGATGTGCCCTTCAGGATGACGTCGGATGCGGACCAGATGCCACCGCCGACCCGCGGGGTCTCGTTGCCATAGATCGACGCCTGATCCTCGAGTTCCACCTTGACGTTGTCGGACACGTGGACGCCGGCGCCGCCGGGGTACGGGTCGTCAGGGTCCGATTCATCGACGGTCGCGTTCCCGTGAATTTTCGCGGAGCCCTTCATCGACAGGATGATGGCCAGCGAGTCTCCCTCGTCGGGGCTGGGAGCGCCCTGGAGGTAAGCTCCTCCGCCCGCGATCACGGCAGTGTTGTCGCGAATCGTCGCCTCGCCCGACATCCTGATGACGGACCCGTAGCACCCGCCAACGAACCCGCCCCCGCTCCAGTTGGAGGTGTTTTCGGCGATGACCGATTGGCCCGACATGTCGAGTTCGGTATAGGAGTCGGTAGCGATGCCGCCGCCGTCGTCGCCGGAGCGGTTGCCGAGGACGGTGGCCGTCCCGCTCATGCGCAGCGTGCTGCGCTCGCTTGCGAAGATCGCGCCGCCGTCATCGCCTGCATAGCAACCGCCTGCCAGCACCCTGTCGGCGAGCGTGATGGAGACCTCGCCCGCAGTCCAGATGCCGCCGCCGTCGTCGCCGGCGGCCCCACTCGTGACGGACGCATCGCCGCTCATGGTGATTGTGCCGCCAATGCAGCCCATCCAGATGTTGCCGCCGGCCCAGCCTGACGTGCAGTTGGTGACCTGCGCCTTGTCTGCGATGGTCAGCGTGCACGCGCCAACGGTTCCATCGTTGTAGATGTCGTTATCCCAATCCACATCGAAGTTGCCGCTGCCGAGCTCGATACAGCCGCCAGCCTGCTCGATTCTGCCGTCCGCGACCTTGGTCGTGCCGTTCAGGGTCAGGTTGAACCATCCGAAGATGCCGCCGCCGAAGTCGTACTTGTCGGCCGCCCCGACGGAAATGTCAGAGATGGTTAACGACACCAGCGTCCCGTTGTCGGCGCGCGAGATCGTGCGGCTTCCGTCGCTGCTGTTGTAGAGGAACACCTTTGCGCCGTTACAGGCCTTGAGCCTCAGATCCTTGTCGACGATGAGGTCTTCCTCATAGAAGCCCTCGTCGATGCGGATGGTCGAACCGGCGGCCACGCCATCGATCGCTGCCTGGACGGTCGTGTAGGTGCATGTCGGGCAAACGTCGCAGGTTTCCGCGACGGCTGAGCAGACCTCGTCGATGCAGATCTGCGAGACGCAATCCCCGGCGCCATCGCAGGCCGCGCCGTTGGCTCTCAGGCAGTAGGTCCCTGCCGGATTGCTGCTGCCATAGCTGACGCAGCTGGCGCCGGCGCTGGCGCAGGTGTCTCCGCCGGTGCAGGCCTCTCCGGTCGGGATGAGACCCTTGCCGCAGACACCGCCATTGCAGACCTGCCCGACGCACTGCTCCGCGGCGGAGCAGGTCGCGGCATCAGGAAGCAGGCAGTAGGACCCGCGCGGCGCGTTGCTGGTGTAGGTGGTGCACGAGGCGAGTTCGGAAGCGCAGGTGTCCACCTGCGTGCAACCGGAGCCGGTCGGAACCTTGCCGGCGGGCTTTGGCGGGGTCGGGCCAGGCTTGTGCATCGAGCAGCGGCCCTGATTGCAGGTAAGGGTGTTGCAGCAGTTCACGTCAGCGGTGCAAGGCTTGTTGCGCTTCATGCAGCGGCAGCGGCCTCGGCGGTCCTTGTTCTTCTTGCCGGCCCCGAGGTTGCAGATGCCGGTGCAGCAGTCGCCATCGCTGGTGCAGATGTTGTCCTTGCGCTTGCCGTTGCCACACGGGCCTTGCGCACTGGGCTTGCCCTTCGCGGAAGGCTTTTTCGAAGCCCCGGCGCGCTCGGCACGGCGCTTCTGCTGACCATTCGGCGCGGCGTCCACGACAGCGCCGCCGCCGGCGCCGATGACGGCCACCGCCGCGCCGATAAGCGCCCTGAACCCGTCGCGGCGAGTTGCGGCCCCGGCAAGCGTCCGGGCGATACGGTCAAACGATGCTCTGTCCACAGCGGGACCCCCTTAACTCAAAAAACCCAATGACCGGGCCCCGGAAGGCGCGGCCCAAGGCAGTTTGCGCCTGCTCCACCAGGATTTCCACGCCGGTTTATCACCGGAATGGAGAACCTCGGATACAACGGAGGCGAATGTTGAGGCCGCGAGAGCCGCCGATCCGGACCAGATCGGGTGGAGGGACCGGATTCGTGGTGCAAACCGGCAGATGTTGCGCCCGAGAACGCGCGGGCAATGCCATCGAACACATTTCCATCTATCGCTGGACCCCCGTTTCATCGGATGTCGCCAGACCGCCCAAGAGCTGGCGCGGTCATGCGCGATGGTGTGCCCGCCGCGACGCGAGGACCACGAGAGAACCTCACCGAAATCCCACCGGAACCTCACCGAAAAGACAGGGTCCCGGGACTCCAACCGGGGAACCGCCCTGTGTTATCGTCCGCGCATGACGCGACACGGGTCGGACAGCGACGACAGTCTGGGATTGCCGCCGGACGCTCCGTTCGGCGAGCTGTTGCGCGCTCACCGACTTGCCGCAGGCATGAGCCAGGAGGGACTGGCCGACCGCTCCAGCGTCTCGGCCCGGACGATCAGCGACCTCGAACGGGGCGTCCGCAGCACGCCGCAGAGCCACCCCGCGACGCTGATCGCCGACGCGCTCGGACTCGACGGCGAGCCGCGACAGCACTATTTCGAATCCATTCGCCGCCAACGCCTGCCTCGAGGCACGGCGGCGGTTCGCATTACGCCGGAGCTTCCCCGGGCGGCGGCCGCGATCCTCGGCCGGGAGGAGGAACTCGGCTTCATCACGGAGCGATTCGCTGCGGGCGACCGGATCGTGACCCTGATCGGTCCCGGCGGGGTCGGAAAGACCCGCCTTGCGCTCGAACTCGCCGCCCGTCGCGAGGCCAGCGCGCCCGGATCGGTCATCTGGCTCGCGCTCGACCTCGTGTCCGCGCCGTCCGGCGTGCTCCCCTCCATCGCTCGCGCCTGCGGCGTCCGCGACCGCTCGAGCGGCAGTCTCCCGGCGCGGATCGCCGAGGCCCTGGCCAATCGCGACGCGCTGCTCGTGCTCGACAACGCCGAGCACCTCCTCGACGCGATGGCGTTCCTGCCCGAGATGCTCGCCAGCGCTCCCCGGGTAGCGGCGCTCGTCACCAGCCGCGAGGACTTGCGGGTCTCCGGGGAACGGGTGGTCCGGATCGAACCGCTGCCGCTGCCGCGCCGGCAGGATTCGCGATCGACGGTTGCCGAAAATCCCGCCGTCTCCCTGTATCTCGATCGACTCGGAACCCTGCCCAACTCCAGGACCGACGCCGGGGCGATCGACGAAGCCGCCGCCGCCGTCCGCATGCTCGACGGGCTGCCGCTGGCCATCGAACTCGCGGCGGCGCAGGCGGTCACGCTCCCCCGCTCCGTGTTGCCGGGGCTGCTCGCGGCCGCCGGACTCGACGCGCTCGCCCGCGGCCGCCGCGACACCCCGGGCCGGTTTCACACGATGGACGCAGCGATCGCGTGGAGCGTCGATCTGCTCCCACCCGGCGCGGACCGGCTGCTCCCGCTGCTCGGGGTCTTTCACGGCGGATTCACCACCGAGGCGGTTTCGGCTATCACGGCGGCTGCCGGTGCGCCGGACGCCATGGCAGCGCTGCCCGCCCTCGCCAACGCCCAACTCGTGCTGCCGGGCTCCTCCGCCGCCGGGCCGCGCTTCCGCCTGCTGGAGCCGGTCCGGCTCTTCGCGCGGGACCGGCTGCGCGAGGCCGGAGATCGGGCGCGCGCCGCCGGAGTCCATGCCCAGTGGTTCCTCGCCTGGGGCAAACGGCAGGCAGCGGCGATCGACGGCCCGGACCCGGTTCCCGCCCTCGACGCGGTGGAGGCCGATCTGCCCAACCTTCGGGCGGCCATCGTCTGGGCAACCGGCAATGGGGAGGCAGACGCGGCCATCGAGACCGCCGTCGCCTTGCGCCGGTTCTTCGATTTCCGCGGCTATCCCGGCGAATTCCGGTCCATGCTCGATGGCGCGCTGGCCGCCACCAACCCGGACGCGCCCCCATCTCATTCCCTGCTGGATGCACTCTTCTGGTCCGCCATCTTCGCCAACATGCAGGGCGATGCCGAGACCAGCCGGGCGCGCACCGAGCGTCTCCGCGCATTGGCGACGGGGGCAGGATCGACCGACTACGCGGTCCGCGCGGAACTTGCCGAATGGGGCCGCGCTGGCGCCAGCGCCGAGACCCGCGCCGGGGCCGGCGCGTTCCTCCGCAACGCGCTCTCGTTGCTCGGCGATGGCGATGACGACACCGCCGCTGGCGACGCCGCATGGATGCTCTGGCTCTGTCTCGGGGTGGACCTGCAGGAGTCGGGCGATCCTGCCGCCGCCATTCCGTTGCTGGACCGTGCGGCGGCCTCGGCGGCGCAGCGTGGATGCGCGCTCGACCAGCCCTTGCCGCTGGCCCGGCTCGGGCTGACCTTGCTCGACCTCGGTCAGGACCACGACGCCCAACGGCGCCTCGAGGAATCGCTCGCCATCTCCGCACGGCTCGACGCCGAGGTGATCGCTCTCTTTTCCCTGCTCGGCCTGGCCCGCCTCGATGCCGCCTCGGATGATCCCGATGCCGCAGTGCGGGCCGCCCGCCTCCTCGGCGCCGCCGACGCCATCGTCGCCCGGCAGGCGCTCTCCTATGGCCCCTACTGGGAGGGGGTGGTGTCGACGATCCGGGCACGGCTCGCCGCGTCCCTCGGTCAGGATCGGCTGGACGATCTCTCCCGCGACGGCGGGGAGGCGCCGCTCTCCGGGCTGCTCGGAGCAGCGTGACCGCGGTCCGCGAAATCCCGCCATGCGGCATCATGCCGACGGCGATACGGGCCACGCAATTCGGCCCGGCGGCAGCGTCCGCCAGCGCGCCGATGATCGGGATGGGCAGGCAATGACGGGGACGGACCGGATCGGGGTCGGGATCATCGGGGCGGGCGGCATCGCCATGCAGCACGGGATGGGGTGGAACGCTTACGGCGACCGCGCGGCGGTGACCGCCGTGGCCGACATCTCCCGGCCGCGCGCGCAGGCCTTTTCCGACCGCTTCTGCAGCGGCGCGGCGACCCTGTACGACGACATCGCGGCCCTGCTGCAGGACCCGGATGTCGACGCGGTCGACATCTGCCTGCCCCACCATCTGCACACCCCGGCCATCGTCGCCGCCGCGCAGGCGGGCAAGGCGATCCTGTCCGAAAAGCCGATGTGCACCTCGCTGGAAGATGCCGCCACAATGAAAGGCGCCCTCGACGCGAGCGGCGTTCCCTTCATGATGGCCCATAACCAGCTGTTCCAGCCCGCCATCAGGGAAGCCCTGCGCCTGCTCGGCGACGGCGCGCTCGGCACGCTGTTCTACCTGCGGTCAATGGAGGTCGGGCAGCAGCGGGCGATTTCCAGCCCGCGGGCCAACCCCAACCCCGACCTCGCCCCCGGCGAGCACCCGATGGCGTGGCGCTTCGACCCGGCCCGGATGGGCGGCGGCGAGGTGCTGGACACCGGCTGGCATGGCGCATACCGCTTGCTGGCGATGGCGGGATCCCGTCCGGTCGAGGTGACCGCGATGATGGGCAGGCTCATGCACCAGGGGTTGCCGAGCGAGGATTCCGGCAGCCTCACCGTCCGCTTCGAGAACGGCGCGATCGGCGACCTGCTGACGACCTGGGCCTTCGGCCTTGTCGAGAACCGGCAGTTCGAGGCGGCGGGCGAGTTCGGCGCGCTCACGGGCGGGTTCAACGAACTGCTCGTGCAGTTGCACGGCTATCCGGCCCCGGCCCGCGCCACCTGGCCCGACGTCCATACCTTCAGCGCCGAGATCGGCCACTTCCTCGACGTGCTGCAGAAGGGCGTCGCGCCGATCGCCGGGTTCGCCGAGGGGGCGCGCGTCCTCCAGCTCATCAAGGGCGCCTACCGATCCGCCGCCGAGGGCCGTACCGTCACGCTGCCGGAGGATCCGCTGGCCGCGCCCTTCGTTGCCGGATAGGGTCGTGGGCGGGCCCGGATGATTCCTGCAGGGACCGGCTCGACGATGCGCCTGGACGTCGGTGGGCCGTCGCAGGAGATTCCGGGCGCACAAGCATCCTCAGCGATGGGGCGCA
The DNA here is from genome assembly GCA_903864575.1 of uncultured Chloroflexota bacterium. Taxonomy (GTDB): domain Bacteria; phylum Chloroflexota; class Chloroflexia; order Thermomicrobiales; family UBA6265; genus CADCWF01. The sequence continues at coordinate 5,456 of CAIPGK010000754.1, read as the reverse complement.
GCGTCCGGAAGCGCCGGGCCTGCGTGCGCTGAGGGCATCTCAACGGCCGGACGCACCGGCAGGATGGGATTCCGCCTCATCCGCTGCCGGCATGAATGATCCGGTTCGAGCAGGCCGACGGGCGCGCCTGCTGACTCAGCTTCGCCCTGCCTGGCCATCACCTCTCGACAGACCGGCTGTTGCCGGTCGGACAGGGCGATCGCGTGGCCCCATCTGGAGGGCGCTCGCTCAGAACAGCGCCACCCACGTCACCACGACAAGGATCGCCAGCAGGAGCGGCCAGTAGAGCACCACCGGCAGCAGGCTGTCTTCCCAGGTGATGAACGGCTGGTTGACGCGCTCCTCCACCAGCATGGCGTTGATGGTGACGAGACCGATCATCAGGTAGAGCGTGAAGGGCAGCAGTTCGATGTAGGAGACCTGCTGCGACCCCACGATGCTCCGGATCGTGCCGTGCTCGAGAATCACGGTCAGCACGAGCGCGCCGCTTGCCCCGACGACCCCGGCGGTGGTCAGCCCGAACTTGCCCTTGCGCCCCTCATCCGGCGAGGTCATCAATAGCGTCGCGAACAGCAGCGAGGAGATCACCAGCATGAACGGCAGGTGCTTGACCAGCGGGGAAAGCACCGCCCGTTTGAGCACCAGATTGTAGTAAAGGTCGGGGGTCAATGGTGCGGGCTCGTCACCGCCGTAGTTGACCCCGTAATCGTGGATCTTCATCGAGAAGGCGCTGTAGATGGGATGCCAGCCGTCGTACACGAAGAGGGGGTCGATCCCGTTCACGGCGTGGGTGGACCACGGGGGGTAGGAGGCGAAATCGGGGGTCAACACCACCGGAATCGCCGACTCCAGCGGCCAGACACGGATCCAGAGGGATTGCCGGTCGAACGGGTAGTCGCGATAGTCGAATTGCTGCCGGAAGATCTTGTCGAAATACCAGCCGAGCACCTCGTAGTCGCCGTAATCCGTTTGCCAGGCGAGCGTCAGGTCGTAGGCATTGCTCCCTTCGGGAAGGATGACCCCCCGCGTCACGTCGGCGGGGATGGAACGGTCGTACTTCTGCCAGACATAGCCGGTGATATGGACATCGTTGCTGTTCGTGAACTCGAAGGAGAGCAGAGTGACGCCGGTCGGGATGCGGGGATACGTTTCCCGGCTGCCGAGGCGGTTTGCGTCCAGGAAGCTCTCCGTCTGCGGCGCGCCGAGCAGGAGCGCGCCCTCCACCTCGCCGAGACCGGGGCGGAGCCACGCAAGTGTCCACAGTCCCCCAAGCGCCAGCAGGAGCGCAACGCTCCACACCGCCGAAGTCCTCTTCAACGCCCTGCGCGACCCGGACTCCGGACGCATCAGGAACGCCGATCCGGCCAGCACGCCCACCGCGGCCAACACGAGGACCGTCGACAGCCCGCCGACTTGCCCGCCGAGCGAAACCGGCGCGCGCCGCAGCCACAGCGCGGCGGCAACCGCGACCGCGATCGCAAACGCGAGGAGGGCGACAATGGCGAATGCCCGATGAATCAGGCGCTGCGTCGCGGGAACCATCGCGTCAGGCGCCCGTGGGGAGGCAGCGGAAGACAGCCATCCCATCCGAGCGGATCGACGCGGTGAAAGAGGCGGTCCCGCCGGAAGCAGAAAACGGCAATGCCGACGTATACCGGCTCGCCGCGAACCCGCGCGCCGGGACGTTGCGGCAGTCATCGTAGCGGTAGAGGACGTACTGCCCGCCGGGGGCCAGGCCGGAAACCTCCACCCGCGCGCGGAACGTCGCCGCGGGCTGCCCCTTCAGGATGTCGGGTTCCCGGTCGTTGTCCAGCAACAGGCGGACCGGCGCGGCAAGGCCGGTCTCGTCCACGATGCCGGTCACCCCGCAGCCGTAGTCGATCGTCCGGGGAACGCAGAAACGGTACCGGGACCCGTTTCGGCGCATGGACCGGGTATCGCTCAGGGCGGAGGCGCGGCGGGTCTGCGGCTTCGCGGAGAAGTTGTCATTGAACGTGAGGGTGTCGACGGGAGCATATCGCCCCGGTTTCGCGGCGGAGAAGCCGGTCGCGAGCATGATGTGGTCGTAATCCGGATCCCGCATCCCGCGCACGAAGCAGGTGATGAGCACCGGATGGCGGGCATCGAGATGGCGCGTGACCCAGCCGAACCACGGCTCGAACTGCGGGGCGCGGACGCGCCGGAAGTCGAACTCGTCCGAGGTCAGGCGCAGCGCGGAGAGCGCGCGCTGGTCGTTGACGGCGACCAGCACCTCCGCCTGCTGACTCGATCCGACCAGCAGGCGGCAGGCGTACTGGGATACATAGGTCCCGTAGAAGAGCGCCGCCTGCTGGATCGAACACTCGCCGCAGTAGCCGTGGTTCTCGTTCCACTGGAGGCGCGGCGGAATCGGCAGGCGCACCGACCGCGCGGCCCCGGCCCCGGCCCCGGCCCCGGGCGGGGTGGCGCCCGCGTTCGCCTCAATCGCGGCGGCGGCAACTGCCGCTGCCGCCGCGCCGAGCAGGGTCCGCCGGCCGATGCTGCCGGGATAAGACATGCCGTCAACCCGTCCTTGCCGCGCCGCCGCGCCGCGCGTCCTGCCAATATGCGTCAACGATACCCCGCGCCGCCGGACAACACGAATCGCGGGGCGGTTGCCTGCGCCGGAGCGTCCCGGTTCGTGCTCCTCGCAACGAATTCCGTGATGACACGTGGCGCGGCATTTCGGTATGATGCTGTGACGATCCGTACCAACATCAACTTGCCGATAATCGAGGAGGGCTCCGATGGACCATGCGACGTTCGACCGCATCGCTCGCATGCTCGGCGCCGCGACATCCCGCCGGGCAGGCATCGGAGCAGCGGCGGCGGCAATGATCGCAGGCGCCGCGAGCGCCGGCGGGATCGCCGCCGCTGGCAGGCGCGTTTCAGGAGAGGGCCCGTGCGGCGATGGCGCCCAGCGCGACAACGTCTGCACCAGGAACGCGGATTGCTGCACCGGGGTCTGCATGAAGAACCCCGCGGGCAAACGCAAGAAGGGGCGCTGCCGCTGCTACCACCGGGGGGAGCGCTGCGCCGCCAACCGGAACTGCTGCGGCTCGCTGACCTGCGTCGAGGGGCGCTGCACCGGCGCCATCCGTGAAACCTGCCTGGTCTGCGCCAGCGGGTGCGCCTACGCCACCGTGGCGGATGCGCTCGCCGTGTCCGCGCCCGGCGCCGTGATCCCGATTGACGCGGGCACGTATGACGAAGACCTGACGGTTTCCGCGGACGTCACGCTCCGGGCCTGCAACGGGAGCGCCGTGACCCTGCGGAATGCCAGCGCCGACACCCGGACCATCGTATTCGACCCCGCGGCATCGCCACGGCCGTCGCTGACCATCGACGGCATCATCGTCACCGGCCAGGCGCTCGGAACCTCGTACGGTGGCATCTCCGGCATTGGCGATGTGACGCTCTCCGGAACGACGGCGGTCACCGGTTGCACGGCGGCCCGCGGCGGCGGCATCGAACTCGGCGGCTCCTCCGAGCCATGCGTGCTGACGATGAACGACTCATCGGAGGTCGCCAGCAACACGCTCGAGAGTGTCGACTCCTACACCGCGGGCGGTGGCGGGATCTACCTGGATGATGGCTGCTCGCTCATCATGAACGGATCGAGCAAGGTGCGCGACAACACGGTGGTCGGGGCGGCCTTCGGTGGCGGCATTGCCGCCGCGGGCGCGTCCACCGTGGTCATGAACGACGATAGCGTCGTCTCCGGAAACACCGTCGTGACCGTTTGGGGCGGCGGCATCTGGCTCGAAGGTGGGCTGCCGAATGCCACCGACGTGCAACTGACGATGAACGGCAATGCCGCCATCCGCGGCAATGCCGGCAAGGGCGGGGGCGGGGTCTACAACACCAGCAACACCGTCGTCATGAACGACAACAGCATCATCGAGGGCAACACCGCGCCGTCGGACAACGGCGGCGGCATCAAGACGGATGGTCCGTTGACGATGAACGGCGCCTCGCGGATCAAGGACAATCTCTGCCCGACCTGTTCGGGAGCGGGGGTGATCATCGACAACGGGCCGTTGACGATGACCGGCTCCGCCTCGATCACCGGCAACATCGCGCAGACGACGGGCGGCGGCGTCTTCCTCTGGGATGGCGTCGGCATGACTGCTGAAGCGACGAACTCGATCACCGGCAACAGCGGCAGCGACGGCGGCGGGGTTCGCATCTCGAACTCGTCCATCTACAACGTTCCCGCTGGCGTCGTGACCGGAAACACGCCGAACGACACCTGCACCGGGTGCTAGCCTCAGGTCAGACGGGCGTCAGGCAACGCGGCGCAACAACGCGGACCCCGGAGCGGAAACCGCTCCGGGGTTCGTTGGTTCGTGGGTTCGTCCGGTTCTGGCCGGAATCCACCGCTGCGCCGTGTCCTGCCTGACGACAGGATGCCCGGCAACCGCGCTAGGAGACGAAGGCCACGTTGTAGTTGCCGCCCGAGGCATCCGCGATCGAGGTGCCGCCGTTGAGCGAGACGCCAAGGCTGGTGGTGTTGGAGATGTCGCCGCCGTAGACCGCGACCGAGCCGCCGTCGCCGGGGTAGCACTTGCCCCACTCGTCGCAGACCATGCCGCCCGACGTGTCGCCGACCGCGATGGCGCTGCCGAAGTTCCCGCCCGAGTTGAGGTCGCCGAGGGCGCCCGCGCCGCCGTTGGCCGAGGCGTTGGCCGCGCCGCCGTTGCCGGAAAGCGCCGATTCGACCTGCCCGAAGGTGAATTCCATGATCGTTCCCTCCCGAAATCTCGTCCTGCCGACCCGCACGGCAGGTATGGGCCGAGACTAGCAGGGCCGCCTGGTTTCTTGGGCATTCGGGCACCCCCATGCCTCCCAAAATACGAACGTACACGACGTACGTTCGATGCCGATGCCGATGCCGATGCCGCATGGTCGCTGCCTCTCCACCGCGGGGATGGCCGCCTGCGCCGCGGCGATCGCGCGCGTCGGCGACCCCGAGGACCGCACGCAGGGCCCGCGACAGGTCCTGCTGCACCCACGACACCGGTGGGCAGGACGGCGTGATCGCCCGGGTCCGGCCCGAGGCGAGCCGAGTCCGCGAGCCTCACCTCCGGTTGCCGGAACCGCCGGGCGACGGGCATGTCGCCGGCCGCAATCGGCACGGGCGTCAACGAGGAGATGGCCTCCTGTACGTCGACGCAGCCGGTCAGGTGCTCGATACGCGCGAAACCGCCGGGGGTGCCGCCTCGAACTCCGAGACGACCTCATGCACCGCGGCGGCGGTGGCAGCTGGATCGGATGGCTCCTGATCCCGCATCTCCGAGGTGACGGGATCGAAACCGGTCACGGTCACGGTTGCGGAGCGCGCGGCCACGGGACCGTGCGGCATGGCGACGGAGGCCGAACCAGCCGTCCGCGCGAACGCACGCCGGGAGCGCCGGTCCCGCACGTTGGCGGCGGCG
>CAIPGK010000753.1 GCA_903864575.1 uncultured Chloroflexota bacterium | reverse complement strand
GGAGCGGGCGCGGAAAGTCCGCGCCCGCTCCCCGGAACAGAGACTAGGCCTCGGTCCCGCCAGAGATGGTCTTGAGGTAGGTGATCTTGCCATCGACCACCTGGGAGAGGCCGATGATCGCCGAGTCGGTGTCGCCGGTCTCGGTGAACGCCCAGGTGCCGCCGAGGAGGCTGACGAAGCCCTCGGTGGACATCATGGCGTCGAGGATCTTGGCGCGGTCCTTCTCGCCGGCGCGCTCGATGGCCTGGAGGACCACCACCGCGGTCTCGTAGCCGTAGCAGGCGTAGGCGTCGAGGTCGGCCGGGTTCTCGTAGCCCAGCTTGGCGGTCATGCGGGTCACGTAGTCCGCGCCGGCGCCGCCCAGTTCGACCAGCTTGTCAGGGGTGTAGCCCGCGAAGGTCAGGTACGCGCCCTCGGCGCCCTCGCCGCCGCCTTCGACGAAGGCGTTGTTGTTGAGGCCGTCCGGACCGAGGAAGGCAACTTCCTCGCCCATGATGGAGCGCATGTCCTGAACGATCTTGCCGGCGTTATTGTCGACCGTCGCGCCGCACATCAGGATGTCAGGCGCCTTGTCGGCAATGGAGGCCATGAGGGCCTGGTAGTCGCTGGCCTTCGGGTCGTAGCCCTCGAAGCCGAGGATCGAGCCGCCGTTCTCCTCGAACTTGATCCTGAAGACCGAGGCCACGCCCTTGCCGTAGAGGCTCTGGTCGTGAATGATGTAGGCGGCCTTCTTGCCCTCGGAGGTCGCCCAATCGGCGGCCGCGGAGCCCTGGATGTCGTCAGCCGGGCAGACGCGCATGTAGTTGCGCTTGCCGCTCGGGTAGTACTTGTCCGGCTCGCCCTCTTCGGTCGCGCCCTCGATCAGCTTGGTCAGACCGGGGTAGGTGTTGGCGTAGGAGATCTGCGCCATCGGGATCTGGTTGAGGATCGGAATCGAGATCTTCGCGGCGCCCGAGTTGTAGGTCGCCATGTAGACCATCGCGTCCGCGTCGTTCACGACCTTGTTCGCGTTCTCGGACTCCTTGCCGGCCTCCCAGCCGCCGTTGTTCGCGGCGACGCCGTCGTCCAGGGCCTCGTACTCGATCGCGAAGCCGCCAGCCGCGTTCCCGAAGTCCTCGAGCGCCAGCTTCACGGCCTCGACGGCGTCGCCGCCGATGCGGTCGTAGGTGCCCGTCAGCGGCCACGAGGAGTAGAGCTTGATCATGCCCTTGCTGGTGTCGGCGGTATGCGCCACATCGGGATTGCCGATGGTGGCCGCCGCCGGCAGCTCCTGGGCGGAGACGCCAGCCGCAAGCAGCGCCTGGCGGGCAAGGCCGACCGACAGGCCGGCGCCAATCGCGCGCGTGAAGAATTCGCGGCGATCGACCTTCCCGTTGTGCAGTTTCGCGACGAGATCAGCAATTGACTCGCGGGCCATTGGTGTCCTCCGGTTCGCCTGTGTTCCTGAACGCCGGACCTGCCGCCGGCGCCTCGTCAGTTGCCGCGGCATTCACCGCGGGGTCCCATTCCCGCGCGGCATCGCGCGGAAGGTTGAATGCGACTTGTCCCCCGTTCGCGGTCGGCGTGCGACTGCCCCGGTTTGGTTGGCCTCATCCGGGCCGCACGATAGCCCACGGCATCGGACGTGTCAACGTTTCAACGCCCAAATCGCGAACCGTCGCGCCGTATTCGGGCCGATTCGGTCAGGAAAACCCGCTGCGGGTCCACGCTTCGAGCGCGCTTGCCAGCACCTTGACCGCCGATTCCATCGTCGTCGTGCCGCCTTCGCCATGTGCCCAGACCGCGACCAGCCCGAACGCCGCGACCTTCCCGGTTTCCATTACCCGACCGATCGCGTCCGTCACCTGGCCGAGGCTTGGACCGCGCGGCTCGGCGGTCGGATGGTTCGGCACGAACCGGTGATCCAGGACATCGGAATCCACATGTAGATAAATCAGATCGCAGCGGTCCGCCAGTTCGTCGACCGCTTTCCCCAGATCGACGCCATCCCGGCCGGGCGCCGCCGCGGCAATGGTGGCGTCGGTCGCCTCGATCAGCCGCCGCTCGCCGGGGTCCAGATTGCGGACATCGACCAGGATGATGCGGTCGGTTGGCACCGGCGCTTCCATTCCGGCCCCTTCCCGCCATTCCGGCAGCGCCAGTCCGGCGGCGACCGCCACCGGCATCCCGCCCAGCATTCCGGAGATCGACGTGCGTGGGGTGTTGAAATCGCCGTGGGCGTCGAACCACACCAACCCCACCCGCGCATCCGCGCCGTGGACCTGCTGCAGACCGCCGATAACTCCCGGCAGCACCGCGCAGTGCCCGCCGACGATGAGCACCGGGCGATCCTCGCGTCGCCCGTCCGCCACCGCAGTCGCGATCTCGCCTCCAAGCAACCCAAGCCCCACCGCGGGCTCGACGTATCCGCCCGGATCGGGGTAGTCCGGCTCCGTCACCGTCACCTGCCCGAACGTGTCGTAGACTCCGGATTCCGCGTACCCCGGCGTCGGATCGCTTTCGGCGGACATGCGCCGCGTTCCTTCATACCGGACCGCGACAACGTGCAGTCCCGTCGCTCCCTGGTCCATCTCCCTACCCCCGTGCCATACGGCGCCGGACGGCGAATCTCCGCCCGAACTTCCCTGACGTGCGGCGGGAATATGCCAGACAGCCGCGCCAAAAAAAAGCGGCATCCCAACAGGAATGCCGCAACCCGTTTGTGCTCGGGTACCCAATCCGGGCGATCAGTAGGCTGGAACGTAGTCCGGATCGACCGGCCGGATGCCCCCGGCGGGGGGGGCAAACCCCTTTTCGGCCAACAGGTCCACCACCTGCTGGATGACGTCATCCGGCGTGGATGCGCCGGCCGTCAGGCCCACCGTGGTCGCGCCGACGAGCCAGTCCGGCTCGATGTCCTCGGGCCGTTCGATGTGATGGCTTTCGACTCCAAGCTGCTGTCCGACCTCGGCCAGCCGCGCGGTGTTGCTGCTCTTGCGGCCGCCGATTGCGAGGATCAGGTCCACCTGATCCTGCTCGACGAGACGTTTCAGCGCGTTCT
>CAIPGK010000752.1 GCA_903864575.1 uncultured Chloroflexota bacterium | reverse complement strand
GCGGCGATCGACGAGGCGAGCGTCGGGAAGATCCTGGACACGATCCACGGCGTGAACGCCGATCCGGCCGCCGTCGGCGCGTTGATGGAGCCGGATGTCCGCTGGTACTCATCGAACTACGGCGAATTGATCGGCAGGGAGGCGGTCGCCGGAGTCTTCCGCGACATCGCGACGTCGTTCAGCGACCTGTCCCGACTCCCGGACCAGGTGATGGTGGACGACCCCTACGTGGTTGTCCGGTTCACCGCGAGCGGCAGGCAAGATGGTGAATACGAGGGCATCGCGCCGACCGACAAGGAGGTGGCGGTCTCGGGAATTACCGTCTACCGGCTGCACTGCGGCATGATCGCCGAGGGCTGGTACCGGGTGGATCAACTCGGCCGACTTGGCCAGATCAGCGACGACTATGCCTCCTACGTGGCGATGCCTCTTCCCTCGCCGGACGGAGACGCCTCCTGCGCCCCTCCGACCCGCGAGGACATGGAGACCATGCTCCGGCAGTGGTACTCCGAAATCTGGGTGCCCAAGCCCATGACCGACGACACCACCATGGTGTCGCCCAACATCGTCGCCCACTTCTCCGTCGGCCCCGACGTTTCGGGCATCGAGGGGTGGAGGAAATCCCGCAGCTGGTGGTGGACGGCCTTCCCCGACCTGCGCTACCGGCCCGGGGAAGCGATCGTCGACGGAGACCTCGTGGCCACCCACTTCACTGCGACGGGAACCGACGAGGGCGGCTTCCTCGGCGAGGAGCCGACCGGCAAGCCGATGACGCTCGATGGCGTGCTGATCCTGCGGGTGAACTGCGGGAAGATCGTCGAACTCTGGGCTGAGTCGGACATCATCGGAGTGATGGCCCAACTGGGAACCGATGGCCGCAAGTGATTCCGGGAGCTGCCTGCAACGGGCCGGCGCCGGACTTGATGCGTGGAGGAGCGCAATGAACATCACACGAGTTGCTGTGTTGGGACTGGTGCTGGTGGGAACGATTCACGCACACGCCATGCCTGCCGCGGCCGAAGATGCCGCCCCCGGCGCCTGCGCGGTGCTGGATGACGCAGCGGTGCAGACCGTGCTCGGCGCGATGCACGGGTCCACCTTCGACCCGGCGGCGGTCGAGGCGATCATGGAGGAGAACGTCGTCCTCACCACTCCGCTGTCGGAGGTGCTGACCGGCCGCGACGCGGTCGTCTCCGCCTTCGACGATCTTGCATCCTCGTTCTCCGGTCTCACGATGAAGTCGGATGAGGTCCTGGTCGACGATCCCTACATGGTCGTCCGCTACGCCCTGACGGGCACGCATACCGCCGACTTCGGCGAGATGGCCGCGACCGGCAAGGACGTGGCGACAAGCGCGATGACGGTCTACCGGATGCATTGCGGTATGGTCTCCGAGGCCTGGGTTCAGCTCGATTACCTCGGGCTGAAGGCGCAGGTGGACGAGGAGTACGCGGCGTTCATGCCCGCGGAGCCGGAGCCGACCCGCGTCCTCACGGAATCGTGCGCAGCGCCGACGGCGGACGACATGAAGACACTCGTTCGCCAGATGTTCACCGAAGCGTGGACCCGGAGCCCCGATCTCGCGGCGGTGCTCGACCCGGATGTGGTGCTCCACTCCGCGCTCGGCCCGGACCTCGTGGGGATCGCGGCCGTCGAACCGCTGCGCAAGCGCTATTTCGAAGCCTTTCCCGACCTCGAGTACCGGCGTGGCGAGATCATCGCCGACGGCGACCTTGCGGCGATGATGTGGACCGCGGTCGGAACCGACACGGGCGGTTTCCTCGGTCTCGAGCCGACCAGCAAGGTGATGGTCCTCGACGGCATCTCGATCTACCGCGGCCACTGCGGAAAGATCGCTGAAATCTGGACGGAATCGGACCTCGCAGGGGTTCGCGAGCAGTTGAGAAGGGAGTAACCCGCGCCCCGGAAGGCGCGATCTCCGTCATTCGATCATGGGCACATGTGCCCCAGTACGCAGAGAGGAGTACCGATCATGCACGAGTCTCAGGATCGTCGTTCCGCACTGGCCAGGCTTGCCGCGGGCGCGTCGTCCATCGTCGTCGCGGCGCGTGAAATGAGCGCGAGCACTGCCGCCGCCGACGGGGTCGATGCCGAGAAGAAGAAGAAAAAGAAGAAGGGCGTCGCCCAGTACACCTGGAGCCTTCCGTTTGGGCCCGCGACCTTCACCAAGCACCCCGGCAACGACCCGATCCGCTACAACGCGACGGTCGGCGCATTCGGCGAGGGGACGTTGGTCGATTACCGCTCCGGCAAGAAGCGGACGATCAACGACGCGCAGCTCGAACGCATCATCATGAAGCAGTCCAACGGCGGCAAGATGCGCGGCATGCCCCAACTCCGGTTGGCCGGCATCAACTGGCGTGTGCTCTTCGCCGACTACGACCCGGCGTCGGAGACCTGGTCGATGGACCTCCGGGTGTGCGATTCCAACCCGAACGCCCGACCTGACACCACCTTCGCGGGCGTCAGCTCGGCAGGTGGGGTGACCACCGAATTCGAGGACGGCGGGTGCTCCTGCGGGTGCGACGACAAGTGCTACGTGTGCAAGGCGAACGGCGCGGCGTCGTGCGCGTCGAATTGCTCCGACGCGTGCCAGAGCGGCTGCAGGTAGCGCGAGGTCCGGTCGTTCACCGGAACGGCTGCGGGGCACATGTGCCCCGCAGCCGCCGGAACGAACGGCGGTTCGCGGCGCGGCCTGCGCTCCAGCACCGCCAGCTCGCAGCCGAACGGTTCGGCGGCGGCAGGAAAGACCCGCCCACGCGGACAATGCAGCATCTCGCCGCCGCCGTTCGGGAACGTGGCCAGCGCCGGAGATGCCGGCCGTTCAAGGAGCCATCACGATCATGTCGATGCACACGCACACACACACACGTACGCACACGCACACGCGTCGATTCGTGCTGCTTGCGGCGGCAGCCGGGGCGTTGACGGCGCTCCCGCGGATGGTCGCAGCCGAGGATGCCGGCTCCGGGAGCGGCTGGATTGCCGTCCGCACCTACACACTGAAACCGGATGCCGATCGCGCCGCCCTGATCGCCGATACCGAGGTGACCTTCATTCCGCTGGTTCAGGGACTGGACGGCTTTGTCAGTTACTACGTGCTGCAACCCGATCCGCTTACCTGGACCGCGGTTTCGGTCTGGCGCGATGAGGCGGCATCGAAGGCCGCGCTGCCTCCCATCAAGGCCTGGGTCACGGAGCATGTCGCCAGCAGCGTGGCCAGCGGCCCGAAGGGGGTCGAAGGCACACGGGCCGTCATTGGGTTCGGGCCCGACGAGATGATGGCCACCCCGATGCCCGGCGGCGCGCCGTCGTGGGCAACGTACCGCTCCTACACCATGAAGCCCGACGCGGACCGCGAGGCCCTCATCACCGCGACCCACGACGACTTCCTGCCGCTTGCCCAAAGCATGGACGGGTTCGAGTCCTTTTACGCCTTCACCCCGGAGCCGGATGGCTGGGTCGCCATCGTCATCTGGCGCGACCAGGCTGCATCGGACGCGGCAGCTCCGCAGGTGCGCGCGTGGATCGAGGAGAACGCGCTGCAGTACATGACCGGCGAACCCACGTCCGCGCCGGGGTCGGTCGACATCGCGGCGTTCGCCATCGAGGCCATCATGGCGACCCCGGTGGCCTGAGGCCTGAGATCTGAGAACGGGAAGGAGCGTTCACGACCGAATTCCACCCGCGCCGAACGTTTGTCGGCGGGAGCATCGAGAGGGCGTGAGTCTTGACCGCCAGCGGTTGAGTCCTCTCCTCCTTCCGACAGCCCCGACAGCCCCGGCGCATCGATGCCAGCGAGCCAGCTGGCGGCGCGGACGGCGTCGCAATCTCCTCGGCACCCCCCCTGTCGCCATGGAGACCGGCGCCGTCCGCCCCGCCAGGCGGCGAATCCACGAGCCGCGCAGCAACATCATTCGGAACGTGAAAGGACCACCAGGTACGAGGAACAGAACCGTCGATCCGTGCTGCATCGGCTTGGCGCGGGAGCGGCCGCCGCGGGAACGGCGGCGTTGGCGCTGGCCGGCCGCGCAGGGGCCCGGGTAAACGGCGAACGGCGCAAGAAGCGGCGCGCCCCCGAGCAAACCTTCCAGGGCAAGCTGCGCGACATCACCTACACCCCGATCGGAAGCGGCAACACCGACCACTACCTCATCACCGGTGTCGGGAACGGCGGCGTCATGACGGACGTTCGGAAGGACCGCAAGATCCGCATGACCGATGCCCGGCTGTTCCGGTACATGGACCGGCGGAGCGACGGCGATCTGGGCGGGCACGTCTGCTTCGGCCTCGAAGGCATCAACTGGCGGCTGCATCAGATCGACTACGACAAGCAGACCGGCCTCTGGAGGCTCGACGCCCGCGTCTGCAAGTCCAATCCGGACGCGCGTCCGACCGTTTCTTCGGCCAACGATGCGGCCGCCGCGGGCGATCTTCCAGCCGGCTACAACGGCTGCTCCTGCGCCTGCACGGACGATTGCTACCACTGCGGCGCGGACTCCCGGTACAACGGCTATTCGTGGTGCGGATTCAGTTACAAGGACGCCTGCCTCTGATTCCGCGCGCCATGCGATCACCAACAGCGGCGCGCGTCGCCTCGTCACGTTCGCCTCTCTGACGGCAAGCGTCGGTTCGCGCGCGCGGCCAGTCCATCCCCACGACGATCGCGATCGGGAGCCATGATGTTCGATCCGCAGGACCGCCGCTCGATGCTGCGGCCAAGTGCTCCAGGGAAGACAACCCGTGCTGATCGTCGGCGCTGGGCGCGGCGGCCCCATTCCGCGCCACGACATGGGCGAGCGTGCGGGGTCGCCGGCCCAGCTCGCAACGGAATGCGCCCACGCAGCGGCGTGCGACGCCAAACGGAACTGCGCCAGGAACGGCGCGACAAGGAGCACCACGAATGCACCAGCCTGACGATCGGCGCTCGTTCATGCAACGACTTGCCGGAATTGCGGTGGCGGGAAAGACCGCGGCCGGCGCTCCCGTCGACGCGGCGGCCGGGGAAGCCGGCACGGAACGCCGCAAGCGGTCGCCGTTCATCTGGCGCGGCAAAGCGGCATCCGTCGCCTTGCGCCATCACGAGGACGGGGACCCGGATCATTTTCGGGCGGATGTCTACATCCGCAACGGCCTCAGCATGCTCGACCGCAACGGCAGACGGGAACCGAAGACCGATCACCAGTTGCACCGCCTCCTGCTCAAGCGCGGCGGGCGCGGCATGGATGGCCGGAACACCCTCGTCATCGGAGAAACGGCCTACGCGCTCATGCAGTCCGAGCACAACAAGCAAACGGGAATCTGGGCGCTCGAGTTGCGGCGCTATTCCGGTTCGACGCCGAAGGTGACCGGCGAAGCAGACCAATTCCAGGACCTCACCGGTTGCGGTTGCGGCTGCTTGGAATGTTGCTATGTCTGCATGTCAGTAGGCCGCCGCATTGGCGACTGGTTCTGCGGGGAATGCTACAGGAATTACTGCAAAGACAAATAGTGACGGCCTGCACGCCCAGCGGCCGGTGTTCGGGGCGATTGCCCCGGTGGCGGCGGCGGCTCGACGACCCGGTCGCACAAACAGGCAGGGCGAACTCGAGGGACAGGGCTCAGTGCCGTGTCCCTCCGCAATCGGAAATCAGAGCTCCGTCCCGCATCCCGAGAGTCAGCCGCCTCGTTCATCCGGGTTCGGCGTCGAATGCCGGGTCGTCACCGATCCTCCCGACACTGCGATGACCTGCAGAGGGCGCCTCCGCTCCGGGGAACCCCCTCCCCTCCCCTTCCCCCCAATTCATCGCGGTCTCACGCGTGCTTCAGTGACACATCATCGAACATTGATAGAGATGAATACCGGGCAGAGATGGCACGGACGACGAACCACCGGCGGGCTCGTGGTCACCATCGCCGCCGCGAATCCCGATGATGCAAGGACACGCGCCATGCCGATGCACCTCGAAGCCGTCGTTCTCCAGCTCCGTGGCCGGCGCGCCCCACGAACGGTGACCGTCGAACCGCTCGACGGCGATGGCGCGCGGGTGACGGTGGATGTCGCCTATGACGGCATTGGCGTTATCCGGCTCTACAGCATCGACCTGCCGCCCGGAGATCCCGCGCTCGGCGTCGTTCTCGCCATCCTCGCGCCCCCGCCGCCGGCGCCGCTGCAATTGCCGAACGCGGCGGACTGATCCGGCCATTGGGCCGTTGCCCGGAGCCTACGGTTCCTCCCCGAAGTAGCGCGTTCCGGGCCGAACCATTGTCCGCGCGAAGTCGTCGTTGACCTCGAGGCCGATGCCGGGCTTGCCGTTGAGCACGACGTGGCCGTCCTGGATCACCGGCTGGTCCTGGATGGTCAGGTCATCCCAGCCCGCGTAATCGATCCAGTGCCACTCCATGACGAGGAAGTTGGGAATGGAGGCGCAGACGTGCGCCGAGGCCATCGTGCCGAGTGGGCCGCAAACATTGTGCGGGGCCAGGGGCACGTAATAGACCTCCGCCATGTTGGCGATCTTGCGGCACTCCGACAGGCCGCCGCATTTCGGGATGTCGGGCATGATGTAGTCGACCGCCTGCTGCTCCAGCAGATCGCGGAAGCCCCAGCGCAGATAGAGATTCTCGCCCGTGCAAAGCGGGATCGGCGAAACCCGCTTCACCTCCCGCAGCGCCGCGATGTTCTCGGGCGGCACCGGTTCCTCCAGCCAGAGCAGCCGAAAGGGCGCAAGGGCCCGCGCCACCGCGATCCCGCTGGCGATGTCATACCGCCCGTGCATGTCGATCGCGAGATCCACGTTCGGCCCGACCGCGTCCCGCACCGCCGCCACCCGCTCCACCATCCAGTCGATTTCTGCGTTGGAAGCGTGCCAGTTCCAGCGGTCGTTGCGGAACCCGGCGCGGGTCTCGTCCACGTCGAACTTGATTGCGTCGAAGCCGAGCGCGACGACCTCCCGAGCCCGCTCCGCGTAGGCCTGGGGCGAGAAGTCCCTGCCTGCGTGACTGTCGCAGTAGAGGCGCACGGTGTCCCGGAACGTGCCGCCGAGCAACTGGTACACCGGCGCCCCGAGCGCCTTCCCGGCGAGGTCCCAGAGCGCGATCTCGATGCCGGTCATCGCGGTGACGGTGGCGCCCGCCATCGCGCCGTCGAACAGTCGGCCGCGGCGCATCTTCTCGAAGAGCATATCCACGTTCAGCGGACTTTCGCCGATGATCTCCCGCGCCAGCGCCTCCACCATCGCCGGGCAGCCCTCGCCGCCGTGAATGCACTCCCCGTTGCCGATCAGGCCCTCGTCGGTGTAGATGCGGACATAGGTCGAGTAACCGTGTCCTCTGATCTCGGCCGTCCGAACGTCGGTGATCTTCACGCGTGCGCCCCTCCCGGGCCGGACCCGGAAGCGCGGCCGCCCCGTTCCCGCTCGTATTCGGCGATCTTCTCCGCGCTCGGCGGGTAGAAGTCGTGGATCGACCCGCCCGCGAGAATCTGCTCGCGGATCCAGATCTCCATCCGTTCCTTCTCCGGTCCGTGCGCCGCGATCTCCTCCGCGAGATCGAGCGGCAACACCACCGCGCCCTCGTCGTCGGCGAGGATCACATCGCCGGGCCGTACCTGCGCGCCGGCCATGTCCACCGGTTCGTCGAAGGCGACCGCCACCAGGTCGCGCCCGCTGTGCGCGGGATGGATGGCGCCGCAAAAGACGGGCAGGCCAACCTGCCGGATGAAGGGGGCGTCGCGCACCGCGCCATGCACGATGGCCGCCGCCGCTCCCCGGCTCAACATCCGCGCGGTCAGGATGTCGCCGATGATGCCCGCGGTCGGCAGCCCGAGGGCGTCGATGCACACGATGTCGCCTGGCTCGATCGACTCGATCAGCACGATCTCCGGCGAGACGCGGCGCGCAGCAGGATCGTGCGGACCTTCCGGGCCGCGGCGCATGAGATAGCGGCAGGTGCGGGCGCGCCCCACGAGCCGCGTCCCGAGACCGAGCGGCGAAAGCGGACGCAATCCGATCATGTAGCTGTTCCGCCAGCCCCGATTGACGAGCAGTTGCGTCGCTGTCGCCGTGCTGACCAGCGCAAGATCGTCGCGGATCGCCGCAAGCCG
>CAIPGK010000751.1 GCA_903864575.1 uncultured Chloroflexota bacterium | reverse complement strand
GGGTGCGGGCCCGCCAGAGTCAGCCATGTGTCACTCAGGAACGCGCGCGGGGTTGCACGCGTTTCCCTCATCGATCATTTTACCCGATCAAGGCCATGTACGTACAATTATCCGCAGGGAGACTGTCGACAGATGGGTGACCGTTCGTCACAAATGATCGCTCAGGAGGCCGACGGTCTTGTCCGGTTCCTGCATCTAGCTGGCGGGATCAAGCGGCTCCCTCGCTCGGGGTGGCTCGACCGGGGCATGGACCCGCTCGACTGCGAGTCGGTCGCCGATCACTCGTGGCGCGTCTGCCTGCTGGCATGGGTGGCGGCAACGTGGGCGGACGCCAGCCTCGATCTCGACCGGGTGATTCGGTTGGCGCTCCTCCACGACCTCGCGGAGGCCCTTGCCGGAGACGAAACACCCTATGACCGGGATGCGGTGGCGTCCCTCGACGCGGAGGCCCGCGCGGCCTTTCTCGACCGCCGGCATCTGCCCGATGGCGAACGATCCCGGCGCAAGGCTGCCGCGGAGCGCGCGGCGTTCGAGCGGATGACGGCCTCGCTGCCACCGGCCATCCGCGAGGAATTCGCTGCGCTCCGGGAGGAACTGGCCGCGCGGGAAACCCCAGAAGCCCGGATTGTGAAGGACGCCTATCGACTGGAGACGTTTCTCCAGTCCCGCGAGTACGCCCGGGAGCGGCCGGGATTCCCGGTGGCATCCTTCGCAGCGGAGGTCGCGGAGACGATCGCGGATCCTGACGCGGCGACGCTACGGGACGCCATCGCAGGCTACGGCTTCGGGGTGGAAACGACCGGCCCGGCGCCGAACCAGTCCGGAGCCGGGCCGATTTCCGAGACCGATTGAGATGCCGCCTCCCCTACGCCTCCGGGAACATCCCGTCGGCGTCGAAGACGATCTCGCGAAGATCTCCGGTCTGCTCGACCCTGCCGGAGGCAAGCACCTCCGGGAGCAGGGTCTCGGAGACCCAGAAATGCTCGACATGCTTGGTGTCGGAGATCCGGGCGATCCGGGCGGTCTCGACCTCGGTCTTGAGACAGCTCGCGAGGGCCACGAACAGCGCTTCACGGTCCGTATCGGTCGTCAGGGGAATGCGCACGCCAGCAGGGCACTTCGAGGTGATGGAGTTCATGTAGGAGCGCAGCGGGTCCATCTTGTCGACCAGCTTCCGGAGCGCGATGTCGGCCATGCCGATGCCGTTCGCATTGCCTTCGGTGTCGTCGGTCAGGTCGCGCATGATGATGCGGTGGATGAGCGGCCGGGGCGCGGCCTCGCCGAGGGGAATCGCGCCGACCACATCGCGGTTGATCACGTTCGGGTCCGCGCCATCGCCGCTGATGTCCTTGCCGATCCTGTCGATGATGAGGACGTCGATGCGCTCGCCGGGGAGCCTGCCGAGCCAGTCGCGGGCGATCTTGAGCAGTTCCTGCTCGCGGTCCCAGATCTGGGCGGCGGGCACGGCCTCGACCATGCCGACCTCGCCGTAGCCGTTCTCGATGACGGCGACGCCGAAGGGGATATTGACCTGCGTGAGGGTGAAGCGGCCCACCGACGGGATGAGATGATGAAACTCATGCATGCCCTGCAGGTGGAAGAAATCCGCGCCCTTCTGCTTGCCGAGACCGATGGCGAGCATCTTCATCAGGCCGGACTCGACCGGTCCGCGGAAGTCCGTGTGCGGCTTGACGCGGCCGATGGGAATCGTGGCGTCCGCCTCGTAGGCGTTGCGGTCGAACCAGACGGGGACGTGGCCCTCGACGGTTCCGAGGTGGACCGTCTCCATGCTGGAACGGATCGGGCAGCCCATCGAGGCCTCGGTGATGCCATAGTGGGCGATCAGGGCGGTCTGGTTCTCGGCGATGGCGCCCGCGTGGCTGCCCATCGCGGGGACGATGAAGGGATGCGCGCCCAGCCGCTTCACGTTCTCGACGACGGCCTTCACCACCTCGTCGATGCGATCGATGCCGCGGCTCCCGGCCGTCAGCGCGACCGACTGGCCGGGCTTGATCGTGTCGCTGATTTCCGGGCGCCCGAACTGCTCCGCCACGGCGGCGGCGATGTCGTGGGTCCGGGTGTCGACGAGCGACTGGCGCACCGGCGCCCACCGGGGAAGGGTTCCCCGCTCGAAAATCTCCAGTCCCATCTTTCGCTGCCTCCCTGCTGCCTGTCCTGTCGCGCGCACGTGTGCGGGATGGTGGGTCGCCGGAGGAGCGCTGTCAACAGGGCGCCCGATCAAAGACCCAGATCGCAGGCGGGAAGACCATCCTCGTACCCCCGGGTGAAGGCGCGCAGGCGGTCATCGCCGGTTCCATGCGCGGCGGCGGTCGCGGCGGCGTCCTCCGCATCGCCGGAAAGACCGGTCATCAGCAGGGCTTCGTCCACGTCGCCCGGCTCGAGCCAGCCGTTGAACTCGGCGACATCGGTGTAGGCCCCGGCCAGGCAATCGGCCTGCGACTCCCAGTGCAGGGCGCTCCCCTTGCCGGGCGCCGACGACCGCAGGCCGAAGTCCATGCCGAGCTGGGCCTGAATGTGGTGGCCCCACTCGTGAGCGATGACGACCGCCCAGCCGAAATCTCCGATGTTCTGCTCGACGATCGCGCGGAAGGACGCCGAGTAGTAGATCGAGTGGTCGAGCACGCAGTAGAAGGCCGTCTCGACGTCGGCATCCACCCTGCCGCAGGCGGTGTCGATCGCGCCATCGAAGGACACGACGCCGTGCGGCGGCGCGTACTCGCGGCCCGCGGCGGCGAACTGACCGGCCCACCAGGCATCGAGTTCGGCTTCCATCGGATCGGGGAACCGGGCGATCCGGTCGGGGTCCTGCAGGACGGTGGGGTCGATCAGGCCGCCAATGCCCGATGGGACGAATCCCGGCGCGTAGCGGGCAATCTGGTCGTGCAGGAAGGCCTGCGATCCGCCGAAGAACCATCCCCAGCGCTCACCGTCATGGACGAGATGGATCTCGCCCGGCAGATCGGAGCGAACGCCCTCGATCCAGTAGGGCTGGATGTAGGAGACGGTCACAGATTCCATGTAGGTGCGTCCGGAGACCGGCCATGTCCACGGTTCGGGCGTCACGGCGGTGACCGTGAGTTCGGCCGTTTCCTTGCCTGCGAACTCGGATTCGTACCAGCCGGTGACGGCGGATTCGGGGACGACCGCCGCGCTGTCCGGGTGCATGAGGGCGGCCAGCGTCCACCAATCGCGTTGTTCCTCGAGCCGGGAGAGGTCGCGGGCGAATTCGGCGGCGGAGGCGGGGTCGTCGGGCGTGAACGATGGCGCAGCCGCCAGCACGCGGCCGGCCGGGAGCCAGTGAAGCAGCAGGATCAAACCGACAACGAACGCACGGACCACGCGGCACTCCGGACCGTCGAGGAAAGCCCTCTCACCGGTGTACGTCGGAAGACCCAAGCGGGATGTGCGCGGAATGTGCATCCGTGCGCCCATTCGTCCCGGTTCCTCTGTCCGTTGCGACGATCGGCGGGCGGTCAGCGCTCGTCGATCGGGACGAAAAGCTTGTCTGTCCGGCCGATGAACTGGGACTGAGGCCGAATGAGCCGGTTGTTGGCGACCTGCTCCAGCACGTGGGCGGACCAGCCGACCGTGCGCGCAGTGGCGAAGGTCGGGGTGAACATGTCGCCCGGAAGACCGACGGCAGCGAGCACCGCGGCGGAGTAGCACTCCACGTTGGTGTAGAGGCGGCGGCCGGGCTTGCGCTCCTCGAGCATGTCCAGCGCGCGCTGCTCGGTTCGCAGCGAGAGTTCGAAGAAGGCAGGGTCGCTCGCCTGCTTCGCCATGCCGCGGAGAATCTCGGCGCGCGGGTCCTCGGCCTTGTAGACGCGATGGCCGAACCCCATCAACCGGACGTTGTTGTCCAGCGCGTGGGTCAGCCAGTCGTCGACGCGATCGGCGCTGCCGATCTCGTTGAGCATG
>CAIPGK010000750.1 GCA_903864575.1 uncultured Chloroflexota bacterium | reverse complement strand
GTCGACGCCCTCGGAGCGCCGGACCGATCCGTACCGATGCTTCACATCGCCGGATCGAAGGGCAAAGGCTCCACGGCGGCGCTCGCCGCGGCTGCCCTCACCACTTCGGGCAGAAGGACTGGTCTCTACTCCTCTCCGCATCTCCACGCATTCAATGAGCGCATCGCCATCGACGGCGCGCCACTCGACCGGGCCGCATTCAGCGACCTTGCCGTCCGCGCTGATGCCGCAGCCGCCGCGCTCGAAACGACCACGCCCGAACTCGGGGCCGTGACCACCTTCGAACTGCTCACTGCGATGGCCTTCCTCGCATTCGCCGACAACGGGTGCGACGCCGCCGTCATCGAGGTCGGCCTTGGCGGGACGATGGACGCCACCAACGTCATCGCCCCCACAGCCTGCGCCATCACGCGGATCGACCTCGAGCACACCGCAATTCTTGGCGACTCGCTGGCCGAGATCGCAGCAAACAAGGCGGGCATCATCAAACCGGGCCATCCGGTCGCCATTGGTCCCAATGTTCCGCAGGCTGAATCCGTGCTCCTTGCGGCAGCCGAGGAGGTGGCCGACGAGGTGCTCCTTGCCGGGCGCGACTGGACGGCAATCGGCAACTGGCGATCCGCCACCATCACTGGACCGTGGGGTGAATGGGAGAACGTGGAACTCGCGCTCCCCGGCCCGCACCAGGTCGAAAACGCAGGCACGGCAGCCGCCGCGCTCTGGCTGTTGGGCCGAGCCGGAATCCCGACGGGCGAGGCGGCCATCCGCGCCGGGTTCGCTTCCACCGTCTGGCCGGGACGGTTCGAGCGCATTGAAACGGAGGACGGCTTCATCGTCCTTGATGGCGCGCACACCCCCGCCGCCGCGGCAGCCCTGCGCGATGCGATCGAGGCCGAGTTTCCGGGTGAATCAGCCGTTTTCGTCCTCGGATGCTCCTCGGACAAACCCATCGCGGAAATCATCGGTGCGCTGGGCGGCATCCCCTCGCGCATCATCGCAGTCCACGCAAACACCGCCCGCTCGATGGCACCGGAGGCCATCGTGGAGACCGCCCTCGCCGCTGGAATCCCGGCGGACGTCGCGGGGCGATCAGGTCAGGTGTCAGACGGCGTCGCCGACGCCCAAGGCGCACGGCTGGTCATCGTCACCGGTTCCCTCTTTGTCGTGGGAGAGGCCCGGGAAGCACTCGGGCTTGCCGAACCGGACCCGGAGTGGGGCCCTGCCCTTGCGCAAAGCTGACCCGGACCATTGGGGTAGACTGAACGCGGAAAAGCCCGATTCCGCCATCGCGCGGGGCCGGGAAGACCTCGGCAGGCGCGGCCGAATCCGGAAATCCGGGAGTCTCGATAAATCCGATGACGAGTTCGCGGCGTAGATGGGGACGCAACCGGTATGGAGGCCAATGGTGACCATGCCGGGTGACGACGAGATCGGACGGTCCAATCTCGCCGAGTTGAGCGATGCCGACTTGATCGGCCGCGCGTCGAACGGTGACGCCCGCGCGCTCGAGGTGCTCTACGATCGCTACTCGGGGGTGGTGTTTTCCTTCTCGCTCAAGCTGGTCCAGGACCGGCAACTGGCGGAGGAACTCCTGCAGGAGGTCTTCTTCCGGGCGTGGCAGCAGGGTGGGGCGTACAGCTCCCAGCGCGGCACGTTCGTGACGTGGCTCCTCAGCATCACCCACAACATGGCGATCGACGAGATCCGAAAGCGCCGTCGCCGTCCGCAGAAGGCGGATAGCGAGGATCCGGAACAGGTGCTCGCCGCAGTGGCGGACACCAGCGCCGGCTCCGATGTGGAGGAAGAAGTCTGGCTTGGTTCGCTGCGGGACACCGTGGCGGTCGCGCTCAGGACGCTTCCTCCCGCGCAACGCGAGGCGATCGAGATGGCCTACTACCAGGGATTGACCCAGCGCGAGATCGCCGAGGCTCTCGGAGAACCGCTGGGGACGATCAAGACCCGCATGCGACTCGGGCTGCAGAAGCTGCGCGAGGCGCTCGGCAACGACGGAGTGGAGTTGGCGTGAGCGACCTGTACGGGCACCAACGCGAAGTACGGCCACGCAAGCGGTCTGGCGCCGAGCCGATCCGCACACCCGATCTTTCCGCGGGGTCGGATGACCACGTGGAAGATCTGGCTGCGGCATACGCGCTCAACGCACTCGACCAGGATGAGCGCGACCGCGTCGAGTTCCACATCAGTTTCTGCCCGCGCTGCGCCGCGGCGGTGGACCGCGATCTGCGGACCTCCCATATGCTGCCGTTCACCGTCGCCGGTTTTGCCGCGCCGCCCCCCGATGTCAAGGCATCTCTCTTCTCGCGCATCGGCCACGTGACCCGCGCCGAAGCCGCTGCGCTGAACCAGGCCGCGATGCCCGTCTTTGCGACCCAGCAGCAGACGCTTCCCGCATCACTGCCGCCGGCGGCCGCGACGCCCCAGCACCTCATCGCTCCTGCTGCAGCCGTCGCGGCTCATCAAAAGCGCGGTGTGGCCCGGTTCGGCAGCGTGTTGAGCGTCCCGCTTCTCGCCGCCCTGATCGTCACCGGTTTCTGGGGAGTCTCCATGCGCGACCAGGTCGCGCAGCAGGGCTCCCGCATTGACGCTCTCTCCAGTCAGGTCGCCAACTTCGGCTCCGGCGCAACCACCATGCAACTTTCCCCAGGCCGGGCGCTGCCGCAGGCCGAAGGGCAACTGGTGCTTGGCGCGGATCAGAAGACCGGCGTGCTCTCGGTCGACCTCAATTCCGACGCCGCTGCCGGCGCGTACGCCGTCTGGGCTGTCGACGCCTCGGGCGAACTGAACCCGATCGCCCAGTTCACCGTCGACGCGGCAGGTCGCGGCGATGCCGAAGTCGCCCTCGATCAGCCGTTCAGCAGCTACGAGGCCGTCCAGATTCAGCCTGTCGGTTCCGAAGGCAAGCTCAACGGCAGGAGCGTTGTTCTCACCAGCAGTTACCCGAATCTCGGATCCACCGGTTCGGAACTCGATTCTCTCCCGTAATTCAGGGGCAGGTAACACCCGTTTCCGCTCAACGAAACGGCGGCGCCAATCCGGCGCCGCCGTTCACGTGCGCTTGCTGCGCAGCGTTCGCGACCATCGGCTGCGATTGCGGATAATCTCGCGTCAGCAAATCCTTGACGCGGCGGCTCCGGACCCCTACGGTTCGCATGAGCGCCAACGGAACACCCCGACATCCGGGGCTCTCCGGACCACTATTCCGTGACTGCGAGGCACCAACCTCGCCATCCTCTCCCGGTCCGATTTCGCGGATTACCCTCCGGCATGCCGCACCCGGTGGGCTGTCAGGTTGCACGCCAAACGACTCCCGAGGCACCCACGCATGAGCCGCGTCAATGACCTGTATCCGAACCGCTACCCGCTTCTGCCACTGAAAAACGTCGTCATCTTTCCGCGCAACGTCGTGACCTTGCAGGTTGGCCGCATCCGCTCCATGCAGGCGGTCGAGGACGCTCTCGCGCGCGACCGCCGCCTCGTCGTCACCGCCTACCGCGACCCGGAGGCCGACGATCCCCGCCCCGAGGACCTCCACACCATTGGCACCCTCGCCCATATTGCCTCGATGGAGACCCAGCCCGGCGGAAGTCTGCAAGTGGTGCTCGAGGGCATGAGCCGCGTGCGCCTCAGCCATTTCGACACCAGCCGTGCCGCCAGCACGGTCGCCGTCGAGGCCTGCCGCGAACCCGAACCTGCCCCCGGTGAAAGTCGCGTCCTCATCGAAATGGTGCAGGAACTGGCGGACCGGTACGGCGACGCCCGTCAGCCCCTTCCCGGCGACGTGCTCAACATGATCCAGCAGGCGACTGACCCCGGCCACCTCGCGGACCTCCTCGCCACCCAATTGCTGCAGGATGTGACGCGGCGGCAATCATTGCTTGAGATTCTCGACCCCATTCGGCGACTCGAGCAGATCGTCGTTCACCTCTCGGACGAGATCGACACCGCCGCCATCGAGCGCCGGGTGAAGGAACGTGTCCGCGAGCAGATCGACAAGAACCAACGCGAGTACTACCTCCGCGAGCAACTCAAGGCGATCCACGAGGAACTGGGCGGCGAGGGCGGCAACGAGATCGAGGCGCTCCGGAAGCGGATCGACGAGCGCGGACTGCCGCCAGCGGTTTCCGAGAAACTCCACAAGGAGGCAGCGCGCCTCGAGCGCATGCCCGGCGTATCCGCCGAGGCGACCGTGGTCCGCACCTATATCGACACCGTGCTCGCTCTTCCATGGACCGAGGAGAGCGAGGACCGCCTCGACCTCGATGAGGCTGAACGCATCCTGAACGCCGACCACTTCGGGCTCGAGCAGGTGAAGGAGCGCATTCTCGACTTTCTCGCCGTCCGCAAGCTGACGGTGGAACGTGGCGGGAAGGCTCCGGCGCAGATTCTCTGCCTTGCCGGCCCTCCGGGTGTCGGAAAGACCAGTCTGGGGCGCAGCGTGGCCGAGGCGATGGGGCGGAAGTTCGTCCGGGTCAGCCTTGGCGGCGTCCGGGATGAATCCGAAATCCGCGGCCACCGCCGGACCTACATTGGCGCGATGCCTGGCCGCCTCGTCACGGCCATGCGGCAGGCGGGAACGGTCAACCCGGTGATCTTGCTGGACGAGATCGACAAAATGTCCTCGGACTATCGCGGGGACCCTGCGTCGGCAATGCTGGAAGTGCTCGACCCCGAACAGAACGCCGGGTTCACCGATCACTTCCTCGATCTGCCTTACGACCTGTCGAAGGTCCTCTTCATCACCACTGCGAACTACCTCAGCCAGGTGCCCCGGCCCCTCCGGGATCGAATGGAAATCATCGAGGTCTCCGGGTACACCGAAGAGGAAAAGACCGAGATCGGCCGCAAACATTTGCTCCCGCGCCAGTTGGCGGCAAACGGGCTCGATGGCGTTCCGGTCGAGATCGGGTCGCGGACATGGGTTCGCCTCGTCCGGGACTACACACGCGAGGCTGGCGTCCGCCAACTCGACCGGGAGTTGCAGGCCATCTGCCGCAAGGTCGCCAGCCAGGTGGTGCGCGGCAAGACCGAGCGGCTCAAACTGACCGAAGCTCGTCTGGTGGATCTCCTCGGCCCCGCACGATACGGCGTGGACCTGAGTCTCGGCGAGGACCAGATCGGCCTCGGCACCGGACTGGGCGTCACCGAAATCGGCGGCGAAATCCTTCCGGTCGAAGTCCTGACCATGCCCGGGAAGGGCAGCCTCACCATCACGGGAAAGGCCGGGGAGGTCATGCAGGAGTCCGCCCGTGCGGCCCTCTCCTATGCCAGGTCACGGGCCGAGCATCTCCGGATCGACCCGGAATTCCAGGGCAAGCTCGATCTGCACATCCACCTGCCGGAGGGCGCGACCCCGAAGGATGGCCCATCCGCCGGCATCACGATGGCCACCGCGCTCATCTCCGCGCTGACCCGCCGCCCTGTGCGCGGCGACACTGCGATGACGGGTGAAATCACCCTGCGTGGCCGCGTGCTCGCCATCGGCGGTCTCAAGGAGAAGGCTCTCGCCGCGCACCGCGCAGGCATTCGCCGGGTCATCGCTCCACAGGAGAACAAGCGGGACTATGCCAAGCTTCCCGCGACCCTGAAGAAGGAGATGGAGTTCATCTGGGTCTCCAGCATGGATCAGGTGATCGCGGAAGCCATCCGGCTCGACGAGTCGCAAATCGACGGCCTGATCGACAGCACGGCCCCTGCGCCGGCGGTCGAGTCGGAGCCGGAAGTTCCCGGCAGCCCCATCCCGGCCTATCTGCCGAATCTCGATCCCGCCACGCCCGACGACATCGTGACCGACGCC
The DNA here is from genome assembly GCA_903864575.1 of uncultured Chloroflexota bacterium. Classification (GTDB taxonomy): domain Bacteria; phylum Chloroflexota; class Chloroflexia; order Thermomicrobiales; family UBA6265; genus CADCWF01. Next base: position 2,037 of record CAIPGK010000750.1, on the reverse strand, counting down.
AGCAGGGAGTAAACCGTGAAACTCCGCCCGAATGGCGGCAATGGGCGGTCTCGGATGTCACCGCCATCGGGTATCGAATGGTCTGTCCTGCCTCTATCGGGCTGCCCGGAAGTCCTCGCAAATCAACTGGGCGGAATCACGTCCGTTGTACGAGTTCTTTTTCAGGACGCCCGCTACGTCAACGTGTCGCAAGCTCCGGGCTTCGCTTTCCCGCTCTGCCTGCCCCCATAAAATCGCGGAAACGTCGCCGTTCGGGGTTTCGAGCAGCAGTTTGAGATGGGTTTTGTCCGCACCCATCGTGTAGACGTTGCGAATGGGAGCGCGCTGCACCCGGAGCGTGGGTTCCGGGTTGCCCTGCCCCCACGGGCGAAGCCGGTCGATTGCCGAGAGTGTCGCCAGCGTGATCCGGTCGACAGGAAGGTCGGCGTGGATGACCAGTTCTCCACCGTCGCTCGGCTGGTAGCCCCTGCCGACTGCGATCGCCTCCAGCAGGTCACGAAGTTCGGCGAGCCGCGACTCATGGACGGAGAGTCCGGCCGCCGCCCGGTGGCCTCCCGTGCGCACGAGCAGCCCGGCCGCCTCCCGCAGGGCGCCTCCAATGTCGAAATCACCGTGAGAGCGGGCGGAACCGCGCCAGATCTCGCCATCGCGCGTGAGCACAATGACCGGGCGACCGACCTCCTTCACCAGATCACCGGCCAGCGTACCGGCGATCCCGTGAGGACAATCAGCAGCCTCGAACAGCAGGATCGGATGCGAGCGCCACGCGGGTTCGGCTCGCAAGTTGGTCATCAGCCGTTCCCGCAACGCGCCGCGCTGCTGCCGCACCCATTCAAGACTCGCAAGCACCGCTGAGACGTGCGGACTCCCTCGCTCCTCCGACTGCGCCAGCAGCAGGTTGAGCGACGGCTCCGCGGACGACTGCCGGCCTGCCGCATTCAGTGGCGGCGCGATCCGGAAGCCGATCGTTCGCGAGTCTATCTCCCGCGGATCGAGCTTCAGGGCACGCGCAAGGGCCAGCAGTCCCGGCCGAGGCGAGGTGCGCACCAGCCGCAACCCGTCGCGCACCACCGCGCGGGTGACAGGATCGCGCAGATCGCAGACATCTGAAATCACCGCGACCATTGCGAGATCGATCAGGTGGGTCGGGTCCTCTCCCGGCCCGCGGCCCACGTCGTATCCGGCGCGGGCGAGCGCAGTCGCCATGAGCAGGCACAGGCCAGCGGCGGGCAGATGTCGGTAGACATTCCCCGGCTGCAACCGCGCCGACCCAACGATGGCGCCCTCCGGCCCCGGTCCATGCATCTCGTGATGGTCGAGGATGACGACGTCCATGCCCCTCGACTGTGCATACGCGACATGCGCGCTGTCGGAGCTGCCGCAGTCCACCACCAGCAGCAGTGTCGCCCCCTGCGCATGGAAGCGGTCGATCGCCGCGCGGTTGAGGCCATAGCCGTCCTGCCGGGTCGGCAACGCGGTGATCGCCGGAATCGCCCCCCCGGATGCCGCCCCCAGCGCAAGCGTCACGATGGCCGCCGAACACACGCCGTCGGCGTCGTAGTCGCCATAGAGCGCGACCGTCTCGCGCTGGTCGATGGCGGCGCGTACCCGAGCGACGGCCTCATCCATGCCCGGCAACAGCGACGGGTTCGGCAATTGCCGGGATTTCGGGTCCAGGAACTCGTCCACTGTTTCCCGGGACACTTCGCGCGCCGCGAGCAATGCGTGGATCAGCGGATCATCATGCAGCCGCGGCCCATTCGGGACGACAGGCGGATCGATCCATTCCGGCATGGGCGCTCTCCCCCAAAGATGGGACGAACAGGACGTCCGGACATGGTCGGACACACCCGACGATGGTACCATCGAAATAGTCGTCCACACTCGTTTCACTGGGACGACCCTACGATCCACCCGCAGTCGCGCCCCGCTCTCAGGAGGCAGGTTCGTGCCATCCTTCATGTGGTCACGCGTACGTCGGGCGTTGGCGATCTGGCTTGCAGCCGCCTCCGTGTCAGCCGCAGCCGCGGTCGGGGC
>CAIPGK010000749.1 GCA_903864575.1 uncultured Chloroflexota bacterium | reverse complement strand
CCGGTCGCCCGGCAACGACTGGCGGCTCGTCGGTCACGCCGGGCCGTCACACCGCCCCGGGTCCGGAGCCCGGGGCGCACTGCACGCCTCACGAAGGGTCATTCCATTGAGTACCAGCGTTTCGAGCGGGTGGCCCGATTGCTCGCCGCCGCCACATGCCGACGCCGTCATCTGGCGGCCATGCTCGGCTTTGCCGTCGCCTCGGGCACACCCGCGGCCGAGGCCCGGCGCCGGCGCCCGGACCTGTCCGGTCCCTGCGGCAAGCTCGGCCGCGACAACACCTGCGAGCGAGACAGCGACTGTTGCACCGGCCATTGCAGGAAACTGAAGGGCAAGCTGAAGCGCTGCCGCTGCCTCAAACGCGGGGAGACCTGTCACCAGGGCCAAACCTGCTGCGGGAAGCTGCTCTGCATGGACAAGGTTTGCTCCTCGCCCGATATGCCGGAGACCTGCCTTGTCTGCGCCTCGGGATGCGCCTTCTCGACGATCGCCGACGCGGTAGCCGCCGCCGCCGACGGCGCGGTCATCACCATCGCGGCCGGAACCTATCCCACGCCGCTGCTCACCTTCGACAAGTCGATCACGCTCCGGGCCTGCAACGGCGAACCCGGCGTGATCCTCACCCAGACTGACGGCGACTCCTACATGCTGCAGGACGCCGACCTCTCGCCGGCCACCCGCGAGGTCGTTCTCAGCGGCCTCACGTTCCGGGGGCTCGGCAAGACCGTCCCGACCGGCCTGCTGTACGGCCGTGGCGCGTCGAACTGGACGGTGACCGGCTGCGCCTTCCTCGACGGCGCACTGGGCTGGTACGGCGACGGCGGCAGCGCCTCCTTCACGAATTGCACGTTCACCGGCAACGGAACCGCCGTCTCCGCGTTGATCGACGCCAACGACGGCGACGTGACGATCACCGGCTGCACCTTCAACCAGAACAGGATCGCCATCTATCTCGACGTGGACGACGGTCCGGGAACCAATGCCTACTCGGTAACCAACACCACGATCACCGCCAGCGACGAGCAGGCGATCCAGTTGAGCGGGTGCGTCGGCGCGATCAGCGGCTGCACCATTCCCGGCAATGGCGCCAGCCCCACCGAAGCGCAATCCGCCATCTCGCTCTACGAATCCACGGTGACCATCTCCGGCACGACCATCAGCGACAACACCTCGAAGGACTACGGCGGTGGCATCTACCTCGCGAGCGGCTCGCTCGCCTTCGGCCCGGGCGTGGCTGTCACGCGGAACACCGCGCCGGACGGCAGCGGCGTTGCCGCCAGTTCCGCGGCCACCATCACCGGGGCGAGCAGCAGCGTGATCTTCGGGAACCTGGTCGGCGCGAACTGCGAGGAGCGGGTCGGCGTGGGGCCCTGGACCGAGGTCCCCACCTGCACCTTCACCTGACGCGCGGTGCGGCGGGGGCGGGGTTCGTCAGCGAATCCCGGTCCCGCCGCCCTTTTCCGATTCCGGCTATCCTCCCGGCATGAGCCAGCGCACCGCCGAACCAAGCGACGCCGCCCCTCCGGCCGTGATCGGCACGGCGGGCCACGTCGACCACGGGAAATCCACGCTGGTCAAGGCGTTAACCGGCATCGATCCGGACCGCCTCGCCGAGGAAAAGGCGCGGGCGATGACCATCGACCTCGGCTTCGCCTGGCTCGACTTGCCCGGCGGCCGCCAAGTCAGCGTGGTCGACGTTCCCGGCCACGAGCGCTTCATCAAGAACATGCTCGCCGGCGTGGGCGGCATCGACGCGGCGCTCTTCATCGTCGCGGCCGACGAGGGGCCGATGCCGCAAACGGTGGAACATCTCGCCATTCTCGACCTGCTCGGCATCGAGCGTGGCGTCATCGCCCTGACGAAGGCTGATGCAGTGGACGAGGAGTGGCTCGGGATGGTCGCCGAGGAGGTCCGCGAGCGGGTGGCCGGCACGGTCCTCGCGGGCGCGCCCATCGTGCCGGTCTCGGCCATCACCGGGCTGGGGCTGGACGACCTTCGCAACGCGCTCGCCGCGGCGCTCGATGACGCGCCCGCACGGTCCGCCGCCGGGAGGCCGCGACTGCCGATCGACCGGGTCTTCACCGTAACCGGGTTTGGCACGGTCGTCACCGGCACCCTCTCCGGCGGCGCGTTGTTTGCCGGTCAGGACCTCAGGGTCGAGCCTGCCGGCCTGCCGGTCCGCGTACGCGGTCTGCAAAGCCACCAGAAGAAGACCGATCGCGCGCTCCCCGGCAGCAGGGTCGCGGTCAACCTCGCGGGGGTCGCCGTGGAGGATGTGCATCGCGGAGACGTGCTGGCCCCTGCCGGGTTGGTGAAGCCGTCCCAGCGCCTCGATGTCCGCCTTCGCCTGCTGCAGGACGCCCCGGTCACCCTGGAGCAGAACGACGAGGTCGATTTCTTCTCTGGCGCGGCGGAACTTCCCGCATGGGTCACCCTGCTCGACCGCGAACGACTCGAGCCCGGAGATTCCGGATGGGTGCAACTCCGGTTTCGCGCTCCGGTCGCGGTGTTGAAGGGCGACCGGTTCATCATCCGCCGCCCGTCGCCCAGCCAGACAATCGGCGGGGGCGAGGTGATCGATCCCGCTCCGCCCCGGCACAAGCGCTTCCGGCCCGAGGTGCTCGGGGCACTGGAAACCCTCGCCCAGGGCAGCCCGGACGAACTGGCGATCCACGCGCTCGAGGCCGGTCCACGCGAAGTCAAGGACCTGCGCGCCGCCATCGCGGGCATGACCCCTGAGCAGGTGGACGCCGCCATCGCCCAGATCGTGGCCGAAGGAGACGCGTTGATCCTCGGCGGCGATCCGGCGGGGATCACGCCCTCCGACTGGGTCGTCTCCCTTCCCGTCTGGGAGGATCTCGCCAGCCGACTCAGCGGGCTGATCGGCGCGTTCCACGCGGCGCAGCCGCTGCGAAAGGGAATGCCCCGAGAGGAGGTCCGCAGCCGACTCAGGATCGCCCCGCCCAAACTCTTCGATGAGATCACCGCCGCCGCCGCCGCACGCGGCATCGTGATCGGCGATTCGGCAACCCTGCGATTGCCGGATTTCTCCGTCGTGCTCGATTCGGCCAGCCGCGCCGCCGCCGACCGCTTTCTTGCCGCGATCCGCGAAAACCCGTTCTCCCCGCCCGCCCCAGCGGAGTTCGGATTGGACGGCGCAACCGCGGCCGCGCTCGAAGCGACCGGCGAGGCCATCGCCGTGGCGGACGGTATCCTCTACGATCCGGCAGCCTACCAGCGCATCGTCGATGGGGTGATGGCAGCGATCGACCGCGACGGAAACAT
>CAIPGK010000748.1 GCA_903864575.1 uncultured Chloroflexota bacterium | reverse complement strand
GTTCGACGTAGGCATTGCCGCCGATCGACTCGCCCATGCGCGTGCCCTCCACGGAGCATTGGCCTTCCCAGTAGATGATGCCAGTGCTGTACCGGGTGTCGAGTTCCTGATCGGCCAGCGTCGGTTCGAGCATCAGATCGATGTCCTGCGTGCCAACCTTCACCTTCCAGCCGTGGGGCCAGACGGTCCCGGTCTTCTCGCTGGTCCAGGTCCCGGTCGCCTCGATCGAGAAGTCGTCCTTCGCAAGGGCGATCAACGCGCCGTCCGGTTCGACGATGGATCCGTCGACCACCAGCGGTGTGCCAGCCGTATCGTGCACCACGTAGAGCATGAGTTCGTGGTCATCGTCGAGTTGAACGGCATACCAGTCCCAGCCGCCATCCTCGAACGTGGTGAAATTGCCCCATTGGTGGTCCATCCACCCGAAACCCTCGACGCGGAGGTTTTCGTCTCCGGCCCGAAGGACGCCGACGAGCGGCATCCGTGTCCGCGAATAGTAGTAGGAGTGTGTTCCGTCGCCATAGTCGATGAAGCCGGTGCCGCGATGCATGGCAGCAGGCTTGCCAGGATCCAGTTTGAAGTTGATGCCGTACCCATCCATGGAGGCGAAGAGGCGATCGTTGCCGCCCTGCCCCTCCATCGTCCAGCCGTTGACGTCGAGATCGAGCACGGCGTCGGAACCGATCACCCCGTCCTCGCCGACAATCTGCTGGGCATAGGTGAACGTGTCGGCAACGTTGTCCGTGATGGCGAAATGACTCACGAATCCTGCAAGGTCGCCCCGGCGCGCCCGGAAGATCACGTACTCGAAGCCGTACTTCTCCTGCGTCTCGGTAAACAGGTGGCCCGTGTAGTACCACCATTCGGTCGCCGCGTCGTCATGGATCCCGCTGTCCTGCGGAAACACCACTGGCTCGGGGACGACGACGTTGGCGGCGATGTTGTCGGAATCCTGCGCCGCGGTGGGTGCTTCATGGAGCCACGGCATGGCGGCAGCGACCGCGCCGCTCCCAAGAATCCGGGCTACGCGCCTGCGGGAGATTCGGCTCTGCAGCGACATCGGAGCATTGATCATCTTCTCGTTCATGCTGTCTCCTCCAGGAGCGCGTTTTTCGGCAGCAGACGTCCCAGCGGAGCCGGGAGCCACCAGTTCCAATCACCCAGCAGGCGCATCGTGGCAGGAACCAGGAGCGCCCGGATTACCGTGGCGTCGAGCAGAACGGCGAGCGCGATGCCGAAGCCAAGCGCCTTGATCAGCACCACGTCGGCAGTTACGAAGGACCCGGTGACGACCACCACCAGCAATGCCGCGCTGGTGATGATCCGGCCGCTTCGCTGCATGCCGATTGCGACCGACTCGCGATTGTCGCCGGTCCGGTCCCATTCCTCGCGAATGCGGGAGAGGAGGAAGACCTCGTAATCCATGCTGATGCCGAACAGGACGCAGAACATGATGACCGGCAGCGAGGCTTCGACGTAGCCTTGCGGCGTGAAGTTGAGCAGGCGGCTGAGATGGCCGTCCTGAAAAACCCAGACGAGCGCGCCGTAGCTCGCCAGGATGGACAGGGAATTCATGATGATGGCCTTGACCGGAAGCAGCAGCGAGCGGAACAGGATCATCAGTACGAGAAAGGTAGCCGCCACGATGAAGGCTGCCACGCGGGGAAACTCTCCGTACATCTCGTTGACGACGTCGACGATCTCGGCAGTGCCGCCGTCCACCAGAACCTGCACGTCGCCGCCGGGGGCGGCGGCACGAATCGACTGGAGCAGATCCTTGTTTCGCTGGTCATTCGGGAGGTAGTTCGAATAGGCGAGGATGACCGCCGAGTTCTCCGAGACGAGGCGGCTGAAACCGATGTCGGCCCCGGCCCGACTCAGGCCGGATTGGAGGGCGAAGGCCGCCTGCGCCTGACGAGGCGTCAGCCCGGCTGGCGTGGGCGACTGCACGCGCGCGATGCGTGGGTCCTCGGCCAGCCCGGTGGTCATCCGGTGCAGCGCCGCGATGTTCTCCGGGCTGCCGATGCCGGTTGGAGATTGCAGGACCACGAGGAACGGCGACACCTCACCAAGCCCGAACTCATCCACGAGCACATCGAAAGCCTGACGGGACGGGAGATCCGGGGGAAGGATCGTGGCGTCCGGGGAGGAGATGTTGGCGTGCCTGAATGGCGATCCGAGCAGAAGCAAGAGCGCGAGGGTCGGCACGAGGAAACGCCAGGGGTGGGTCATGACCCGGTTGGAGAGGGCGGCCCAGAAGCCGTCCGCCGCGCTGGCATCGTCGCGGACGGAACGAATCGACCAGCGATCGATCCGGGGTCCGAGTACGCCGAGGATGGCCGGGAGCAAGGTCAGCGCGGCAATGGTCGCCCAGAGCACGACGATCGCTCCGGCAACGCCGACCGAGCGCAGGAACATGAAATCGAAGAAGGCCAGTCCGGAAAGACCGATCAGCACCGTCAATCCGGAGAAGAAGACGGCTTTTCCCGCCGTGGCGACTGAGCGGGTCACGGCGCCCTCGATGTCGCCTGGGGTGCGAGCGAGTTCTTCGCGGTAGCGGCTCGTGACGAACAGGGAGTAATCGACGGAGAGACCGAGCCCGAGCATCGTTGCAAGGTTGAGCGCGAAGATGGAGATGTCCATCCGTTGGGCAAGCGCATAGAGCGTCAGCAGCACCGCGCCGACCCCCGCGACGCCGACGGCCAGCGGCATGGCCGCGGCGACGACCGAGCGAAAGACAAAGAGGAGCGCGACGAGGGCAAATGGCAGTGCGATCAATTCGGCGCGCCGCAGGTCACGCTCGCTGACTGTTTCGATGTCCCGGTAGAAGGCCGGGGCGCCTGCCACCATGATGTCCAACCCAGGAGGATGGAGCAGCGCCGCGTCGAACTGGGGCGTCAGCCGCTGAGCTTCTTCAGGTGGGAGATCGAGTCCGACGAGGGCATAGGCGGTGTCCCGGTCGGGAGAAATCAGGCTTGAGTCCTGGGCCGGCAGGAGCACGTCGCTGACGAACGGCAGGTTGCGCACCCGTTGCAGGGCGGCTTCGGTTCCGGCGAGAAACTCCGGAGAGTCGGCAGCGAGGGTCTCGCTGCGAAAAATCACGAGCATCGTTGAGGGAGCGAATCCCAGATCGTTCATCAGGACCCCGCGGGCTCGGGAGGCCTCGGTCGCTGGCGACGAGAACCCGCCGACCTTGAGCGGCTCGGCGATGCGGGGAAGGAACGGCACCGTGGCTGTGATGAGGGCGATCCAGAGCACGATTACCAGCCACCGCCGCCGGTAGCATGCCGTTCCGATGGCTGCGAACACGGGTTCCCTCGCATCTGGCGCAGGACCGATCGAGCGGTTCTGCGGCGGTTCCTCATGCGCGCATGATGATGCACGGGTGACACGGCATGCCGAGCGATGGCTACAGGGTCAGAGGTCCTCGCCGATCCCGGTGAACCGCCCGGAGGGCTCCCGCATGATCCGCCTGAGACCGGTCACCGCGTCGAGGTTGAGCGGGCCGTAGATATGGGGAAACCGGTCGTCCGGATCTTCATACACCGTTTCGGCCTCGACCCGGTCGAGGTCAATGGTCAGGACGATGTATGCGCGCGGATCGGAGGTATAGAACATGTTTGCAACGGTGATCACCATGTCATCACCGTGGGTGGTGTGGATGAACCCCTCCTCGGCAAACGCTTCGGGGGTGTACTCCTTCTTGCCCGCGAAGGTGGACCAGTACGGCTCGGGGACAAGATGGAGGGTCGTGCCGCTTGCGGTTCGTCGCTCGCTCATCCGGTTCTTCGCTCCTTCTCGCATGGGTCGATCGCGCTTGGTTCCGACAACCCTACCCCACCCGGCGGCGGCTGTGATTGACGGGTACGGGAGACGCGTCACAGAATGGCCCTGCCGCCGTACGTGTCGGCGGGACCTGAAGGGACATGACGTGCACGATCGGGAAGAAATCCGGTTGACGACGCTGGCCTCCTGCGCCGGCTGAGCGGCCAAGATGGGCCCCGAGGCCCTGGCGCAGGTGCTGCGTCCGCTTGCAATCCAGACCCATCCCGATCTCCTCGTCGGTCTACAGACCAGCGACGACGCGGCGGTGTACCGGCTTGCGCCCGGTCTCGCGATCGTGCAAACGGTCGACTTTTTCACGCCCATCGTCGATGACCCGTGGACGTATGGAGCGATAGCGGCCGCGAATTCGATGAGCGATGTCTACGCGATGGGCGGCGACGTCCTGATGGCCCTCAATGTGGCCGCGTTTCCCGACAATCTTTCGCCGTCGCTGATTACCGGGATATTCGCCGGCGCGTCCGCGAAGGTGGCCGAGGCTGGGGCGGTGATCGCTGGCGGGCATACCGTCGTTGACGCCGAGCCGAAGTTCGGGCTGAGCGTCACCGGCAGGATCGACCCTGAGCGAATCATGACCAAGGCCGCGGCCCGCCCGGGCGATGTGCTCGTGCTTGGCAAACCGATCGGCACGGGCGTGATCTCCACGGCGCTGAAGCGGGAGATCTGCGACCCGGATGATCTTGCCGTGGCGGTTGCGTCGATGCTGAAACTCAACCGCTCCGCGGCCGACGCGTTGCGGGCCGTCCCGTCCGTTCGTGCATGTACCGATGTGACCGGGTTCGGCTTGCTCGGTCACGCGTCGGAGATGGCCGAGCGGAGCGCGGTCAAACTGGTGATCGAGGCGGAATCCGTGCCCCTACTTCCGGGAGCGCTCCGCTATGCGACGCACGGGGCGATTCCGGGCGGACTTGGCAGGAACCGACGCTATTTCCAGGAGCATGGGCGTATTTCGATCGCCTCGGGGGTCGACGCTGCGCTGGCAACGCTCCTGTTCGATCCGCAGACCTCGGGTGGTCTGTTGGCAGCCGTGCCGGCTGCGGATCTGCCCCGGTTGCTGGAGGAGTCGGCGGCGCGCGATGCGGGATTCGCGCCGATTGGCCGGGTGGTCGAAGGTGAAGGCATCGACGTTGTGCGCTGACCCGAGCGAAAATCGCGTGCCCCGGAGCCGCCGTGACTGGACGGCGCTCATGAAATCGCTCGGGATCCGGCCGAACAAGGGGTACGGGCAGAATTTTCTCTTCGAGCGCGGGCTTGTTGAACGGATGGTCCGGGCGGCTGGGGTCGGGCCAAACGATCTGGTGGTGGAGATCGGCCCCGGACTCGGCATCCTCACCGACGAGTTGCTCCGGAAGTCGGGTCGCGTGATATCGATCGAGCTCGACCGGACGCTCTGGCCTCATCTCGAGCGAACGTTTGGTGGCGATCCGGCGTTCACGCTCGTGCAGGGTGATGCGCTCACCGTCGAACTCGCGACGCTCGTGCCGGATGGGCAGCCCTGGGTGGTTGTCTCCAACCTTCCCTACTCCGCGGGGACCGCCATCGTTCGCCGCCTGCTCGAATTGCCGCACCCGCCTCGCAGGCTGACGGTGATGCTCCAGCTTGAGGTTGCTGAGCGGATGGTCGCCTTGCCGCCGGACATGAGCGTTCTCGGGGTGGCGACCCAGTTCTATGCCGACGCACGCATTGCGTTCCCGGTGCCTCCGGAGGTGTTCATCCCGCCGCCGACTGTGACCTCCGCGGTGGCGATTCTCGATATCAAGGGAGCCCCGCCGCTGCCGCCGGAGGAACGGGAGCGGTTCTTCCGGATCGTCAACGCCGGATTCCGGCAGAAGCGGAAGCAGGTGGCCAATTCGCTGGCAGCCGATCTGGACCTGCCGAAGGATGCCGTGGCGCACTGGCTCGAACGGGCCGGAATCGACCCCATGCGGAGGGCGCAGACGCTCACGGTCGACGAATGGGTCGCGCTGGCGATGGCCGAACCGTCCGAGGCGTCAGTGTGACCGCGACCCGGCGGATCGTCCTGCGCGCGGCCGCGAAACTCAACCTCGGGCTGGAAATCATCGGCAGGCGGCCGGACGGGTATCACGATCTTCTCACCATCTTTCAGGCGGTCGAGCCTGAGGATACGCTGACCATCGCGCTGGCCCCCGCAGGCGAGGATCGTTTCACCGTCTCCGATTCGCGGTTTGACGGCCCGGACAATCTCGCCTGGCGCGCGTTGGCAATGCTGCGAACGCGGTACAACGTTGGATCAGGGATAGGGATCGAGGCGCGGCTCGACAAGATGATCCCCGCGGCTGCCGGGATGGGCGGTGCGAGCAGCGACGCCGCATCCGCGCTCCTCGCCTGCCGGGAGCTTCTCGATCTGCCCGCGTCGGACGATGAACTTGCAGCGCTTGGTGGGACGCTCGGCAGCGATGTGCCGTTTTTCTTCCGCGGAGGGACTGCGCTTGCCGCAGGCACGGGCGACGTACTGACGCCGTTGCCTTCGCCTCGGTGCTGGTTCGTGATCGTGTCGCCCTTTATCGAGATCGGACGAAAGACGGCCACGCTCTATGCGGCGCTGCGACCCGAGGACTTCAGCGACGGCTCGGCAGTCCGGGAGCAGGCGATGAGGATCGGGCAGGGAAACCCGCTGGACCCAACGCTTCTGGTCAACGCCTTTTCGCGTCCGTTGCTTTCGCTCCGTGCGGACCTTTCCGGAATTCGGGACGAAATCATCCGTGCCGGTGGGGTTCCGGCGCTTTCGGGGGCAGGGCCGACGCACTATGCGGTCTTCGAGGATCGGGAGGAGGCGTACAAGGTTGCTGCGCGCGTGCGCGAACGCATTGGAAGCAGCGCGGCCGTATTCGTGTCCGCGCCGTTGCCGCCGCGCGACGTGGTTGGACAGGAGGGCGCATCAACTGACCGACCGCATTAGAATGAGCGCGGGTTTCGTGTCTGGGGAACCATGATCGAGCAGGGAATCACGATCAACGGCCGCTACCGGGTCGACCGGTTGCTTGGAGAAGGGGGCATGGCGACGGTCTACGTCGGCCATGACCTGCTGCTCGGGCGCGATGTGGCCATCAAGGCGTTGCGTCCGCAGTACGCGGCCGATCCGCAGTTTCGCGCCCGCTTTCGCAGGGAGGCGCAGGCAGCGGCCGGGTTCGCTCATCCCAACATCATCGACATCTACGACGTTGGCGAAGTCGCTGGCGTCCCCTACTTCGTCATGGAGTATGTCCGGGGCCAGACCCTGAAGGAGATCATCGACCGCGAGGGCCCATTCCACCCGGACGACGTGGCGGGACTTCTCCAGCAACTCTGCTCCGCGCTCGACTATGCCCACGAACGGGGCTACGTCCACCGTGACGTCAAGCCGCAGAACATCCTGGTCAGTGATGACGGCCACGCGATCGTGGTGGATTTCGGGATCGCCAAGGGGCTGGCGGATTCCGACCTGACCGATGCAGGCTCGGGATTCGGCACGGTCCACTACATCAGCCCAGAACAGGCCAGCGGGTTGGTCGCCACCCCGGCCTCGGACATCTACAGCGCCGGAATCGTCGCGTACGAAATGTTGACCCGGATGGTCCCGTTCGATGCGGACACGCCGGTCGGCATTGCCATGCAGCATATCCAGGAGCCGCCGCCGCCGCCGTCATCCCTGTTGCCGAGCATTCCGCCCGCGGTGGATGCAATCGTTCTGCGTGCGCTCGACAAGGACCCGACCCGGCGTTTCCCATCCTCCGGTGCGTTCGCACGAGCGATGACCTACTGGCGGCAGTACCGGCCACCTGCGGTGGGAGGGGTTTCCGGTTCCGGCGCCGGTCCCGCTGCCGCGCAGGCTGCGGGTGGTGCACCAGTTCCCACACAGGCGTTTTCAGGCGGACAGACTGCCCCGCTGCGGCCGGCGGGTCAGGTCGACACGCAGGTCTTCATTCCACCACCGCCCCAGCCCGCGCCGACATATGAACCGCGACCCTCGCGCAAGGAACTCGAGCGCGACCTCGGTCGTTCGCGGGGTGGCTGCTCGACATGGATCGTGGCCGCGCTCGCGCTGGCGGGCCTTGCCGCGCTGATCCTGTTCGGCATCCGGATGGCGGGTATCCAGACGCCGGGCATGTCCAACCCGCTCTCCGGTGGCGGCATGGATGCGCCAACCGCCACACTCCCGCCTCCGGCCACGATCCAGATGGCGGTAACGGTCGGGCCGAGCCCGACGCCGGCGCCGACGCTGGCTCCGGTTGTCGAGGCTGCGCCGACCGATCCGCCGCCGACGGTGGCGCCGACCCTGCCGCCGACCGACGTGCCGCCCGCCGAAACGCTCGTGCCCGATTTCGTCGGGCGCACCATCTCCGAGGCAGGGGCGCTTGCTGCGAGCGTCGGACTGACCATCGAGATTGGGCCATATCTGCCGTCGGATCGCTACCCCTACGATCAGATCGTGGTTCAGGACCCGCCGCCGGGCGATGGTGTCGAGCCGGGAAGTTCCATTCTGGTGCAGCCCAGCAGCGGGCCGGCGAGCGTGAACGTTGGCGGAATGAATCTTGTCGGGATGCCCGTCAATCAGGCTGAACGGGCGCTCCAGGATGCTGGGCTCGCGGTTCAGCGGGTGGAGATCGGCAGCAGGGACGTGCCGGAAGGCTCGGTTGCGGCGGTAGAACCCTCGGGGGACGCCTATCCGGGCGATACCGTGGTGCTGAAGGTGAGCGTTGGTGACAAGGTGCAGATTCCGATCGACATTCAGAGTATCCCTGTGGATGAGGCGGCAAAGCGGCTGCGGGAACTCGGATTCCGGGTCGGAGAGAAACTCGGAGCGGATCGGAAGACGATCGAGGCGAGCGGCATCGACCTCGGCGCGGCCGGAATCGAGGACCAGGATGTCGTTGGCGTTCAAGGCCGCGGGGCGAACTTCGGAGCCTGGATGAAGCCCGGTTCCAGCATCGACCTCGTCTTCTTCGACCGGAAGGCCGGCGGAGGCTGACGGTGGCCGCGCAGCGATCAAGCCGCGCGATTTCCTACCTGCAGCTCGCTGCGGCTGCGTTCCTGCTGGCCGTCATCGCCTTCGGCGCCATCAATCTCCTTTGGGAGCAGGAGTACGCCGAACCACGAGTTTCCGTGCTCGGGTCGGGTGATCGATTGTCTGCGCTGATTACCTCCGGGCACGCGCGGGTTCTGCTGGCGACGGGGAACGACCCTGCCGCGGCGGCGAACGCGCTTGGCCGCGTGCGCCACCCGACCTTGCCTCGACTGGATGTCCTGATCGCAGCCGGAGAAGGGATAGAGCTCGCGGTTCCCGCCTCACTTGCAGGCAATCCGGACACGAGACTGGATCTGGCGATCTCGCCGATCGAGGGGGAGTACGCCGCGCAGTTGGGCGGGGCCCGCACGGTCTCCTCACCGCGTGTGCTCGACCTGCCGGATGGCATGACCGTCACGCTCGAGAACGCCACCGTTTCGTCCGCGACCGGCGGCGCGGCGTGGCGGGTGACGGTCCAGCGCGGCAACTCCCGGGTAATTCTGCTCTCCAACGGAGATGACGCCGGGCTTTTCCCCCCCGCGGGAACGCCGAACGTGCTCGTCGTGGCGGGGGCCAATCCGCTCGATGGCTGGGGCGAGTATCCCGCGCCCCTCCTCGCATTCGGGGACGCCGCGCTCGCACCGGACGACCTGCGGGATTCGGTCGACACGGACGCGGACGGCCCGGACTGGGCCGTCCGCGTCTTTCCCGGCGAGGCCGTAAGTTTCCGGTTCACCAGCGGGGCCGTGGAAGCCGATCCATCAGCTGCTGTGCGCCTCGTCCCAGACCTGACGCCATCCGGAGGGACGGGGTCGCCGTGATCGGGCGCCCGGGCTCAGGACTGGCGAGTCTTCTTTTCCCGCGCGAATTCCTGTTTCGCAGTCGCGAGGAGTTCGGCAGACTGG
>CAIPGK010000747.1 GCA_903864575.1 uncultured Chloroflexota bacterium | reverse complement strand
CGCCGCCGCCCGACATTGGGGAATGCAGGGCGGTTGGCTAAACGGGCCAACCGCCCTGCCTCATTTTTCGCCGGCCGACGATCGTTCGCTCCTGCCGCGATGTGGCACTCCTGCGACAATACAGGAACGTCGGCCGGGCCAACCGCCGGCCGAGTACAAGCAAGGACTCAAGTGTCCCGATTCGCCTCGCTCAGTCGCCGGAATCGTTCACTGCCGCACGGCCTCCGTGCGTTCACCCACCGCGACTACCGCATCTTCTGGTTCTCACAGTTACTCTCGCTGACCGGCACGTGGCTGCAAAGCCTCGCCCAGAGTTGGCTTGTCCTGACGCTCACCAACTCTCCGGTCGCGCTCGGCGCGATCGGTATCCTCCAGTTCGGCCCCACCTTGATCCTTGGATTGCCTGGCGGCGTCATCGCTGACCGCTATCCAAAACGCCAGGTCCTCGTTCTCACCCAGTCGGCAATCTTCGCAATCACGTCCATCCTGGCGATCCTTGTCGTCACCGGCAAGGTTCGCCTCTGGCATATCTATGCGGCGGCATTCGCCTTCGGCGTGGTCAACGCTATCGACATGCCCACTCGCCAGGCTTTCGTCGCGGACATGGTCGGCCACGAAGACCTCGGAAACGCTGTCGCGCTCAACTCGGCGCTCTTCAACACTACGCGAATCGTCGGACCTGCCCTCGCGGGTCTCCTGCTCTCCACCGTCGGCGCGGGCATCTGCTTCGCCCTCAACGCCGTCACCTATCTGCCAACCATCGGCGCGCTCGCCATCATGCACACAAACGGCGACCCCGCTCCGGCAAGCGGCAGCCAGTCGCCCATCGACCGTCTGCGTGACGGTCTCGCCTATGTCCGGCAAACGCCCGCCGTGCTTATGCCGATCGTGCTCGTCGGTCTGGTCGCAACGTTCGGACTCAACTTCAACGTATGGGCTCCCCTCCTCGCGAAGGACGTCCTGAACATCGGCGCATCGGGCTTTGGCGTGCTGATGTCTTCGCTTGGAGTCGGGTCGCTCACCGGAGCCCTCATCCTGGCCTTCCGGGGCAGGATGCCCTCCCTCTCGCGCATTCTGCTCATGGCGGGTGCATTCGGCGCGCTTGAACTGGCGCTCGCCCTCGCCGCCCGCGAGCTTGCGCCACTTGCCGCGATCATGGCGCTCATGGCCACCATCGGCTTCTGCATGAGCACCACGATGGCGCAGGCCAATACCCTCGTTCAGACGAGTTCGCCCCATGCCCTGCGCGGCCGCGTCATGAGCATCTACATGACCGTCTTCGCGGGCGCCACCCCGGTCGGCGCGGCGGTCGCGGGGGTTGCCGCCGAATGGGGAGGAGCCGCCCTCGCGGTCGCGCTCGGCGGCGCGGTGGCGCTGACCGCCGCTGTGGGCGTTGCGATCTGGAACCGCACGCTCACCCAACACGACGCGAGCGGTACACTCCCCGTCACGGCGCCGGAGCCAGCCGCCGGCCCACGGAGTGAATCCTGATGAATCTCGGCCCCTTCGGCCCACTGCTCATCATCTATGGCCTTCTGGCCGTGCGCGTCATCTTCCAGTTGATCGAACGATGGGATCAAACCTGGGACAGAGCGTTCACTCCGGCCGACCGATCGCTCGTCGATCAGACGGCGTTTTTCGTGCTGGTGCCGATCTCGGTTGCCCTGCATGAACTCGGCCATGCCGTGATGGTCAAGGCCTACGGTGGCGAGATTCTGGACTGGGGCTACTATGGCTTCGCCGGGTATGTCGGCTATGACCCGACCCCAATCTCGCTCGTCGGTCAGATGGTGATCACCGCCGCCGGTACGCTCGTCAACATCCTGCTGGCCGCGATCGGTCTCTGGCTCGTCTTCGTTCGCCAACCCCCCATGCGAGCCGCGTTCAACGAATTGCTCTACCAGTTCGTCCTTGTCTCGCTCCTGAATGCTCTCCTGCTCTACCCCTTGCTCGACCTTTCGAGCGGCATGAACGGCGACTGGGCGCAGATGTACCGCGGAGGACTCCCCTGGTTCACCGCACTCGTGATCGCGGTGCAGGCCGCGATCCTGTTCGGCATGTGGTGGGCATGGCGAAATCCCGACATCCAGCGCAGGATCGCGGAGCTGACCGGCAGACCCGCCGTTATCCCGGTCTCCTCCCGTCGCGGCGTCGCGCGGACAATGGCTGCAGCCCCACCCGTAGCTCGAACCGCGGCCGCAGGACCGGCGGTGCAACCGCGATCCGAGGCCGAGCGCCTCTTCCAGGAAGCGGGCGACCGGGTCATTGCAGGCTGGCCCTCGCCAGTTGACGGCGGTATTCATCCCACCCCGGATGGAGCCGTGCTCGCCCTCCAATGGACCGGTCAGGACCTGCAACGCCTCGTCATCGCGCGAGTGGCCGGGCATGCCCTCGAGCTTTCAGGCGGCATCGCGGCGCCGGGCGAGCCTCCGGTCCGCCGGCCCCTGGGCCGAACCGACACCCTTCCAACCGCAGACCAACTCACCCTCGATCTTCGGCTGGCCATGGAGCAAGTCGACACCTGGGAAACCGCCTCGACCGCTTCAGACTGACCCGCAGGCGCATGACCCTGCCAAACCGCCGCATCGAGTCAGGCCGCCCGGATGATCGCAGCCCCCCAACCCGCCCTCACGGAATCAGCCCGGAAACGGGGGTTGGTCGTCCTCCTTGTCACCACGTTCTTCACCTGGGGCGGATTCTTCCTCGTCGTACCCCTGATCGGCATTCACTACGTCGATGGTCTGGGCTGGGCCGCCGCTGCCGTCGGCACCGCGCTCGCCGTGCGCCAGTTCGTCCAGCAGGGCCTGACGACCCTCAGCGGCGCCGTCGCGGACCGGATCGGCGCGAAATGGCTGATCGCCGCGGGCATGGCTATCCGCGCGGCAGGCTTCGCGGGGCTGGCCTGGGCGGATTCCTACCCGGTGCTGATGTTCATGGTCGTACTGGCTGCCATCGGTGGCGCCATGTTCGACTCGCCAAAGTCGGCCGCGATCGCTGCCCTCACGACGGACGAGGAGCGTCCCCGATTCTTCTCGATCTCGGGGGTCGTCATCGGGCTTGGCATCACCATTGGAACACAGGCCGGCGCAATGCTGCTCAAGACCAGTTTCGACGCCGTCGCCATCGCCAGCGGCGTCTCCTACCTGCTGATCGGCCTGACAGTCGTGCTCTTCATGCCCCCGGTGAAGGTCGCGCATGGCGAAGGCGGTTTCTGGCACGGTTTCGGTCTGGCCATTCACGATCGGCCGTTCATGTCCTACATCGGACTGATGGCCGGTCAGTGGTTCATGAACACGCAGTTCTTCCTGACCCTGCCACTCACCGCTGTCGCCCTCACCGGCAGGACCGAAACCGTCGCCTGGGTCACTGGCCTCAACAGCGCGGTCACCGTCATCCTTGGGTACCCCCTCCCGCGGTTCGTCGAGCGACGCATTGGCGCGCGCGGAGCGCTTATAGCAGGGGTGGCGGTGACCGCTCTCGGACTGCTCGGGGTCGGGCTCTCCCGCTCCACGGCGACCCTGCTTGCCGCAGTCCTCGTATTCGCGACAGGCACGACGCTGGTTCGTCCCATGGAGCAGACCGTCGCCGCGGGACTGGCGAATCGGGCCGCGCTCGGATCCTATTTCGGCGTAGCCGCGCTCTCGGTCGCCATCGGGGGAGGGCTCGGAAATGTACTCGGCGGATACCTTTACGACATCGGCACGCGAACGGGCTTCCATGCGCTCCCATGGCTGGTGTGCGCCGTCGTCGGCGCAATCACGGCCATCGGGCTTCGCCTGGCCCTCCGGCCCCAGGATCACCGCCGTTCGGAGCACCTGGTCGCAAGCTGACCCGGATCCGGCGCTGGTCCCTGCAACCTCCTGCGCTCGCAGCGTGCCGCATGCTGCTAATGGACTGCCACTGGCCATTCAGGGGCAAGGGTCACACATTCCACGGGTAGAGCTCAGGCGACTCGAGCGTCGGCTCGATGTGGAGCGGGTGAAGCGCCTGCGTGCGATCGATATGCAGCACCGCGTCATACCGCAGTGGAAGCACCGTCGGCACGTAGTTACCCCGCTCATGCTCAGGATTGTAGACAACCCCGATCGCCCGCTGTCCGCGCGGGGCGAGCAGCGCTTCGCTGGGTTCGGGATGCGGCGGGAAGATCAGGAGCCTGTCACCACCAAGCTCATGCAGCGCGGCGTCCCACGACCCCGCTCGCGCTGAGGGCGCCAGCAAGCGCTCCATCGGAGCGCCCCAGGCCCGGCCGGCGATCACGCTTCCTCCGTAGGTGGAGAATCCTACGAGCACGACGCCATCCGAACCATGCTGCTCCCGAGCGAGTTGCCCGAGATTGACCATCCCGGCGGCGGCCATATCCGTGTGCCTGGCGTCTCCAACATGCGTATTGTGCGCCCAGACGATGGCCTTCGCATTCGGGCCATGGTGGATCATCAACCGATCCAGCGTCTCGGCCATGTGACGATCCCGAAGATTCCATGAGGCGCCGCCGCCCCGGATCATGGTCCGATAGTACGCCTCCGCGCCACGGACGACCGCGGCGTTCATTTCGGCGTCTAGTTCCGCCAACCCGCCACCAAACCCGCTCGCGGCCGCTGTTCGCCTCCGAATCTCGAGCAGGAGTTCGATGACTTCAGCCTCACACCCGCTCGGCGCCAGCAGCGTGGCGACGGCATACTCCTGCGGGTCGTCACCACCCAGCGAATCGAAGCAGCGGAAGGCTCGATAGGCCTTCTCAACGGCGTCCGGGTGATTGCGCCGCAGGTAAAGGACGATCGCATCGAGCGACTCGCGCAATGAGTAGACGTCGAGCCCGTAGAATCCCGTCCTGTTCCGCTCGGGTTGCCGAAGATTCCACTCACGCAACCATTCCGCGAACGCAGCGACTTCCCAATTCGCCCACATCCACGTTGGCCAGCGAGCAAATTCCCGCAGCACCGGCGCAGCGCTGGATGCATCGAGCAGACCGGTCACGTAGCGATTGAGCCGGAAGCAGTCCGGCCAGTCGCCCTCCACCGCGACGAAGGAGAAGCCCCGCTCCTCGATCAGCCGGCGTGAGAGACGTGAGCGCCAAAGGTAGTAGTCGTGCGTCCCGTGGGATGCCTCGCCGAGCAGTACGTATCGTGCCTCGCCTATCCGGTCCAACAAGCGATCGAGATCCCTCGCATCATCGATCGGTGACGACTGCGCGACAATTTCCGGACCAAACGAGGCGCTTCCCTGCCGGTCGAACCAGCCTGTCATCGATGGCCTCCACCTACTGCTCGAAGCGCTGCGTCCGGTGGCGTGACCGGCCGCACCCATCATTCGCAGAAACCGGGCCAAACGAAACGCCCCCGCCGCATGGCGCGGCAGGGGCGAAGCACCAACGTGGTCGGGTCAGGCGACGTGCAGCCCGACCGCAGGCTCCTCGGCGGGAAGGAGCGCCTGCTCGAGCACGTCATCGAGCGTGGCGACGAGGATCAGTTCCATCCCCTCCTTCACCACGTCCGGGAGTTCGGAGAGATCCTTTGCATTGCGCTTTGGCAGCAGAAACGTCTTGATCCCGCCACGATGGGCGGCGACCGTCTTTTCCCGAAGACCGCCGATTGGCAGCACCTTGCCGCGGAGGGTGATCTCCCCGGTCATCGCCACATCCTTGCGCACCTTTCGGCCGGTCAGCGCCGAGATGAGCGCGGTGGCCATCGTGATGCCCGCCGAGGGGCCATCCTTCGGAATTGCGCCAGCGGGAACGTGGACATGGATATTGTGCTTCTCGAGGTAATCGGCCGGCAGCCCATAATCAGCCAGGCGAGCACGGGCGTAGGAGAGCGCGGCACGCGCGGACTCCTGCATGACATCGCCCAACTGCCCGGTCAGCACCAGGTCACCCTTGCCGGGCGTCACCAGCACTTCGATCGACAGGAGATCTCCGCCGACGCTGGTCACCGCCGCACCAGTAGCGAAGCCGATCTCATCCTGCTCCTCGGCCAACCCGTAGTCATACCGAGGCACGCCGAGATACTCGGTAACCTGCGCCTCGTCGATCTCGATCTTCTCCGGTGGTTCGTCTCCGGCGAACCGGCGCGCAACCTTGCGGCAGAGCGCGCCGATTTCCCGCTCCAGATTTCGCACGCCCGATTCTTCGGTGTACTCCCGGATCAGCTTTCGCAGCGCGTTGTCTGACACAACCAGCTGGTCACCGGTCAAGCCGTGGCCTTCGAGCGCCTTTGGCAACAGGAACTGGCGAGCGATGGCCATCTTCTCGACTTCGGTGTAGCCCGTGACCTCGATGATCTCCATGCGGTCGCGCAACGCAGGCGGGATCGGCTCCAACTGGTTGGCGGTTGTGATGAAGATGACCTTCGACAAATCGAACGGCACTTCGAGGTAGTGATCGGAGAAGGTCGTGTTCTGTTCCGGATCAAGCACTTCCAGCAGCGCCGATGATGGGTCACCACGGAACGCGTCGGACCCGACCTTGTCGATCTCGTCGAGCACCAGCACCGGGTTGCGGCTCTTGGCGTCCCGCACTGCCTTGATGACCCGTCCCGGCATGGCGCCGACATAAGTTCGGCGATGTCCGCGAATCTCCGCTTCATCGCGGACTCCTCCGAGCGACATCCTGGCATAGTTGCGCCCGATGGCCTTCGCGATGGAGCGCCCAAGGCTCGTCTTGCCGACACCCGGAGGGCCGACGAAACACAGGATCGGAGCGCGCAGCTTGTCCCCCGCCAGTTTCCGAACGGCGATGAACTCGAGAATGCGCTCCTTGACCTTCTCGAGACCATAGTGATCGGCATCGAGGACGGCGGCAGCCTCGGCTAGG
>CAIPGK010000746.1 GCA_903864575.1 uncultured Chloroflexota bacterium | reverse complement strand
TGTGGAAGTCTTCCCCGACACCGGCGAGGTCAAGCTGACCCGCTTCCTCTCGGTCGATGACTGCGGCGTGATCATCAGCCCGATGCTGGTCCGCGGCCAGGTGCACGGCGGTCTCGCGCAGGGTATCGGCCAGGCGCTTTTCGAAGAGATCACCTACGGTGAGAACGGCGAGTTGCTGAGCGGAACGCTCAATGACTATGCGCTCCCGCGGGCATGGGCCTTCCCGACCTTCGAGACGCACCACACCGAGACCCCCACCTACATCAATGCGCTCGGCGCGAAGGGGATCGGGGAGGCGGCCACCATTGGCTCGACGCCGGCGACCGCGAATGCGGTGATCGACGCGCTCGAGCCGTGGGGCGTCACCAATCTCGACATCCCGTTGACGGCCGAGAAGGTCTGGCGGGCGATTCAGGCCGGCGCCTCCTCGAGAGCCGCCGACTAGCACCCCGTTCAGGGAGCGCGATCGAGGCCCGCCGGATTCCTTCCGGCGGGCCTTGTCGTTGCCTTGGTGCGTCAGCCGTGCGCCAAGCGGAAGCCCGCACATCCCGGAACTGGTGAATGGGTTCCACCGGACATCAGGGTAGGGAGCCTTTGGAAAAGCCGAAGCCGCCAATGAGGCGGAGCGTCAAGCGCCTCGGGTGAAGGTCATCACCGTTCCGTCCGCGAGATAGAGGTACAGGTAGCCGCCGAGGATGGACCAGCCGGTGGCGCGGTCCACCAGATCAAGAAACAGCGAATCCAGCGAACCGTCGCCACACGCCACGCGGCTCATGCCGCCAATGGTGAGGTCGATCAGGTCTGCGCTTTTCGTCCAGGAGCCGAACCCGGTGTTGCAATCGGCGGCGATGGCGAGCGAGGCGTCAGGGTTCATGGTGATGGTGTAGGTGGCCGGATCGAGCGGCGCATAGGTTTGGCCCGTAGCGTCCGAGTAAACCAGCCACTGCCAGGAAAGCCCGGTGAGCAGCGGAGAGAACACCAGCGACTCACCGGTGGAGGTCTGGATGAAGAACCGCCCGTCGTCGCCGATGGACCATGCCGTCGCGGTGGGGAGCAGTTGGCCAAAGGTGGCGGACAGCGGGGATTCCTCCGGGCAGCCCATCAGGGTGACGGCAATGTCGCCGATCGTGAGGGCTGCGCCATCGGCTTGCCACGACCCGCCGCCGTTGTTGCACGCGATGCGAACGGCGAGGTTGCCATCCGTGCTGAACTCGACCGAGTATGACGACGGATCGGAGTTCATGGTCCAGGCCAGGCCGCTCGCAGGATCGGGTGCGATGGCGTCGAGGCCCCAGACAATCCCGGTGAAGGCGGGATCGGTCGGACCGGGAGGGGACACGGTTGTTCCGGTGCGTGAGGGTGCGGCGATGACGGAGTCAGTTGCTGGCGCAAGGGCTGCAAGCGCCGCCGTCGCGAGGAACAGAGCCAACGTGATGAGACGGCGCATTGAGGATCCTTCGCGTAAAACTCGATTTGGCCCTGCTACCAGGACGCATCATCCGAAAGGGTCGTTTCGTGCCTGCGCTTTGCCCAGTCGTCGATCAGGCGGCGGGCGATGCTGAGTTTCGGCGGTATGTTCGGGAGGCTGTCGATCGCAAACCAGCCAGCGTCCGCGATCTCGGAGGGATCGGGAGCGAGTTCGCCAGCCGCCCAACGAGCGGTGAACCCGACCATGATGCCGTGCGGGAAGGGCCATGGCTGGCTCGCGAAGTAGCGCACCTCGGCAAGTTCGATGCCGACTTCCTCCTTGACCTCGCGATGGACGGCCTCCTCGAAGGTCTCGCCCGGTTCCACGAACCCCGCGATGATGCCGTAGCGGCCAGCGGGAAAGGCGACGCCGCGGGCCAGAAGAATCGTGTTGTCCCGCTCGATCAGCGTGATGACCGCGGGGGATATGCGAGGGTAGGAGAGCAGGTGACAATCGGGACAGCGGCGGGCGCGCTCTCCCGCAACGGGATCCGTCGGGCGGCCGCAACGGCCGCAGAATTGGTGGTCCCGTTCCCATGCGACGATTTGCGCGGCACGGCCCGCGAGCACCCAGGTGACATCGTCCAGTCTGCCCCACAGATCGCGCAGTCCGACGTACGCGCCGCCTTCGGGGTCGGGCGCGTCATCGGGCAGTTCGGCGGACCAGCAGGGCGTGCCGTCGAGCCAGCCGAGAAACTGGCGCCGCACCGGGTCGGCGGGAAAATCCGGCGCCGTTGCAGGCGGAAGGTGACCGTTGGCTGAATCGCCCGCGACCAGCAGATCGCCCCGCCGAAACGCGAACCAGAGGCTGTCCCCCGATTCACTCGGCGGATCGATTCCCGGTTGAAACCGCTGATCCATGCGCTGACCCTCGTCCCATGTTCCGCGCTGCGCCTGCTTCGTGCGAGAGTATGCCCCGGCAGCCCCGGCATGGTCGCGGGCATCGGGCCGGGCCGGGGCGATCCTTGTTGGGAGCGTAACGCATGAATCCGTGGATCATGATGGCCGGAGCCATCGTCGCGGAGATTGTCGGGACCACCGCGCTGAAGCTGTCGGATGGGTTCGCCCGTCTCGGCTGGGCGGCGGTGGTGGTCGCCGGCTACGGACTGTCGTTTTACCTGTTGTCGCAGGCATTGAAAACCTTGCCGATCGGGCTCGTATACGCAATCTGGAGCGGCGTCGGCACGGTCGGCACGGCGATCATCGGGCTCGTGCTCTTCGGCGAGACGTTTAGCCTCTTCAAGGCGGCGGGGATCGCGCTCATCGTTGGGGGCGTCGCGGTGCTGAACGCGGGTGGGGCACATTGAGACGTCGGCGTGCAATCAGTGCCGGGCAGCGCTGCCCGGCACTCGGTGTGGCCGCTCGCAGAGGTCAGGAGGTTGGGGTCGCAGCGGCGTTCGGGCCGGCCTCCGGTGCGAAGCGCGGAGAGAAGGCGTGGATTCCGCTGTCAACCGGAAGGGCGAGAAAGAGCCGCCCATTTCGGAATACTGCCGAGTTGACCTCGTCGACGCCGCGAACGAACGCTGCTCCCAGTGATCCATCCGGGCAGGCCATCCGGGTCAGCCCACCGACCGCAAGGTCGATGCCTGGATCGTCGAAGGTCCATGTCCCGGCGCCGCGATTGCAGTCGGCTTTCACCGCGAGCTTGCCATCGGGCAGGAAGGTCAGGCTGTAGAGCGCGGGGTTGTCCGGCATGGTCGAGGAGTCGTCGCTGAACTGCACGCCTTCCCAAACCCAGGTAACGCCCACCAGCATCGGCGCGAAGACCAGCGTCCCGCCGTCCTTCGTGTCCATGACCAGCAGGTCCTCCTCGTACCTCCACGCAGTTGCGGCCTCGAGCGCGGACAGGAACGCCGCGTCGATGGATCCGTCAGGGCACATCATGCGGGTGACGCCGATCGGGCCAAGGCTCAGGGTGACTCCGTCATTCGACCATGTTCCGCGCCCGCGGTTGCAGTCGGCCTGAACGCCGAGCGCGCCGTCTGGCTGGAACTGGACAGTGTAGGGGCGGTCATCCGGGAGCACCTCGCCAGCGGCTCCGGTGATGGATTGGAGTTGCCAGACGACGGGCTCGATGGCGCCGGATTCAGTCATGGGGACCGGGGTGGCCTCCTGAGCAGCGATGCTCACGTGTGCGACGAGCGAAAGCGTCAATGCGAAGAACATGGCCAATCGGTGCATGGGCCCTCCAGCAACCGGCGGAACGACGCCGATACGGGAACATGATGGCAGCCGGTTCGTGATCGTGGCCACCCGTGGAAAGGAAACGCGCGACAGCGGCCGTGGGTTTCCCCCCGGTTCTCACCAGGCGCCGGTTCCGAGGAGTCGCATTCACGTCCCGGGCGGCGGCCGGTCATGGTTCGTCCCGAAAGCCACGGGGCCTGGAGCGCCACGTGACGACTCCTTGCGCTGAGGTCAGGACTTAGCAGCGACTCCGGATGACCGGTGGACTCCGAAGTAAGCGGCCCGCCGGGCACTGGGCGTGGGGGGGCGATCGGTCGCTGCCGCGAGGAATTGGTCCGGTGAGCGGACGATTCGTGCCATGGAACCGTTGACATGTTCCGGCGGCGTTCGGATAATCGCTCAACATTCCCGGCGGGCGGCAAACGGGACGAACCCGGGCGCGCCAGCCGACGAGGGAATGATGATCGGGTGCTCGGATGCACTCGCACGCTCCAGACGTGAGGAGGACCCCGTGGGCAAGGACCAGCAGGTTCGTTCCCTCTTTGCCGATGCGATGGCCGGCCGGATCGACCGCCGCACCGTGCTCAAGCGCGCCGCAGCGCTCGGCGTCGCCGCGCCGGTCGCCGCCGCGCTCGCCCAGGAAACCATGCGCACCGCCCTCGCCAGCGAAGAGGGCAAGCTCAACCTGACGTACTACGACTGGATCCTGAACCTCCACTCGCCGATCAACACGGTGAACGAAGAGTTCAACGCGGTCTATCCGCTCGACGCGCAGGTCGCCCCGACGGCCGGTTTCGGCATCGACACGTTCATCGAGGAAGCCCGCGACAAGACCAGCACCTACGACGCCTACATCGGCGTCACGCCGTTCCTCGAGATGATCCAGCTCGTCGAGGCTGGCGTCATCGAGCCGTGGGATCAGTACCTGCCGGAAGGCGCGCTGGATGACCTCATTCCGGCGATCCGCGCAGAGGGCAGCTACCAGGACAAGTTTTACGTTTGGCCGTTCCTCCTCGACGTCATCGTCCAGGGCTGGAACAGCGACATCGTCGCCAAGGCCGAACTCGACCCGGAGAAGGCCCCGGCCACGTGGGACGAGTTCCTCGCCAACGCCAAGCAGGTTGTGGACAAGGGCGCCGCTCCGTTCGGTCTGACCTTCGACTTCCATGCGTGGCGGTCGATCCTGCCGATCACCCACTCGATCAGCACCGACGTCTACGACCCGGAGACCGGCATCTTCCAGTGGAACTCGGACGCCGCCGTTCAGGCGCTCGAGATCATGAAGCAGATGATGCCGCTGGCCAACCCGGACGTCCTCAACGAGGGCACCACCGACGCGGGCGTCAACGGAACCCCGGACGAGCAGGCGTTCGCCTCCCAGCAGGCCGCCTACTACATCAAGTACCAGAACGCGCACCTGCGCTTCGCTGGCACCTGGCCGGATCCTTCCAAGCTGCGTCTCGGCGCGCTGCCGAAGACCGCCGACGGCGCGGGCGGCACCGTGTTCTGGACGACCGGCTCCGTGCTGATGACCTACGGCAACGACAAGCAGCAGGCCTCCGACTACCTGACCACGCTGACCACGGATCAGCGGATCTGGGAGCACTCGGTCACGGGTGACAAGTCGAAGAACGAGACCGCTGTCGGCCAGCTGCCGGTTTACCAGTCGATGTGGGCCGAGTACGAGGCTCAGAAGCCCGCGTGGCTCGCCGACTGGGCGTTCGCGATCAAGGACGGCCTTGGCGCCGCCAGCGCGATCGCGCCGACCAAGATGTCGATCAGCCAGTTCACGACCGCCACGCCGTTCTACGTTGCCTACCTGAAGGGCGAGGAGGCGGACGCCAAGACCGCTCTCACCAAGGCGATGGATGCGGTCATGGCGGAATACGCCAAGATGTAATCCCCCGGAAAAAGGCGGGGCGCGCCAGCGCCCCGCCTTTTTTCAACCCGCGGGCGTTGGCTCGTTCCCTTCGGGGAGACCTTCGAGGCATGCATGGCAACCGTTCCGGCAGATTCGACGGCGCAGAAGCGCCGCGGGGGCATTAACGGGTCCGGCTGGGTCGCCTGGTTGTTCGTTGTGCCGACCCTCATCTTTTTCGTCGGCTGGCAGCTATGGCCGATCTTCCGCGTCGCGTGGATGTCCTTCACGGACTATGAGTTCCTGAACCTGAAGGACCCGGTCCAGTTCATCGGCCTGCAGAATTTCAGGGAAGCCTTCTCCGATCCGCTGATGCGGAAGGGACTGCTGCGCGCGGCCGGATTCACCCTGCTCTTCGTGCCGGGGATGATCTTCATTCCGATGTTCATCGCGGTCCTTATCGACCGGGTGACGAATCCGAAACTGGCGACCTTCTACCGTCTCGTACTGCTCATTCCCTCGATGATCCCGGGGCCGCTCATCTTCCTGCTCTGGCGCTGGATGTACGACCTCTATATCGGCCCGATCAACTATTTTCTGGTCGATGTCTTCCATTTCTACGATGTCTACACGCAGCCGCAATGGATCGGAAATCCCAAGCTCGTGTTCCCTGCCCTGGCAGTGATGGAGTGGTGGTGGGGTCTCGGCTATCACACCATGTTCTTCCTCGCTGGTCTCGCGACCATCCCGAAGGACTACTTCGACGCCGCCCGAACCGAT
>CAIPGK010000745.1 GCA_903864575.1 uncultured Chloroflexota bacterium | reverse complement strand
CCGGCCTCGTCCACACCGAGATCCGCTGGTTGCCCTCGTCGGCGATCCAGAGCGTCAGGGTGTCCGGGACTACCGCCACGTCGAGGGGGCCGAAAAAGGAACCGGGGTCGTCGGCGGGACCGCTCCCGAACGTTGTGGCGTTGGCCCATGACGTCGATGTGCTGTCCGGGCGCGCCCAGACCGAAATCCGATTGTTGCCGTAGTCTGCCACCCAGACCGTCAACCCGTCCGCCGAAACCGTGAGGCCAATAGGCGTGAGAAACTCGGTGGCGTTCGAGCCGATTGCGCCGAAGGTCGTTTGGTTGACCCAGGCCGTCGAAGCGGCATCCGGACGGGTCCAGATCGAGACGCGATTGTTCTCGGAGTCGGCGATCCAGACCATCAACTGATCGCCCGAAACGGCCACCCCCACAGGCCTGCGGAGATCGTTCGGGCCAGACCCGCGCACACCGAATGTGGTCTGGTTGGTCCAGATCGCCGATCCTGCATCCGGGCGCGCCCACACCGACACGCGGTCGTTGGCGTAGTCGGTGACCCAGCAGGTCAGCGTATCCGAGGACACGGCCACGCGCGCCGGCCCGTGAAGTTCGCCCAGCCCCGAACCCTTGACGCCGAATGTTGTCTGGTTCGACCAGGCGGTGCTCTTGCTGTCGGGGCGGGTCCAGACCGACACGCGATTGTTCAGGAAATCCGCCACCCAGGCCGTCGTCTGGCTCGGCGAGACCGTCACGCCATATGGATCGAAGAAGTTGTCCGGACCGGCGCCAGTGCTGCCGAAAGTCGTCTGGTTGCTCCATCCGTTGGACGGCGGGACCGCGCACACCCCTTGCGTGCAAGCCAACGGCACCCCGTTCCGGACGCAGCAGTTCCGTGACTCGGTGCATGACGCTCCTGCGGGCAGACACCGGCATCGCTTTCGGGAGCGGTCGCAGATGCCGGTGCAGCATTGCCTGTTCTTCCGGCACCGGTTCACGGGGCCCGTGCCGTCGCCACAGGGACCCTCGGGCGCGGGATTTCCCGTGGCATCGGCCCCGCCGGTTCTCGCCCCGGTCAGCAGCGCCGCAAGCGCCGCGCCAAGTCCCCGCCTGCGGGTCGCGGTTACCCGGGTTGCCCACTGTGTCAGCGTCACCTCGATTCGGGAATGCACGCGATGGTGTCCTTCCGGCATCTCCCGCTGTCAGCCTCGCCCCAGCCGGACCGCCTCGACCTTGCCGCGACCGCTGCGTCGCCGTGTATCGGTCCCTATGGATCATGCGACAGAGCCCCCCGAAGGGAGCTCGCCCGCTGGTTCATCGCGATTGTCTCTGGTGCCGACGGGAGGAATCGAACCTCCGGCCAAGGGCTTATGAGTCCCTTGCTCTGCCGCTGAGCTACGTCGGCGCGGTGCAGCCCGAAGAAGATACCGCGCCGACCGCGCCTGCGTCAACGCCGCGAATGCGAACAAACTATCGTGTCCCGCCATGCGCCAGTGCTAGACTCGCCGGGATGCCGTTTCGTCGCCGTCGCATTGCCGTTTCCGTCGCCCCACGGAGTTCCCATGCCCGTTGCCGACCCCAATCATCCCCTCCTGCGAGGGCTCAATGACGCCCAGCGCAAGGCGGTCGTCACCGTCGATGGCCCGGTTCTGGTCGTCGCCGGACCCGGCTCCGGCAAGACTCGGGTGCTGGTCCACCGCATCGCCTGGCTGCTCTCGGAATGCGGCGTGCTTCCATCTGAAGTCCTGGCAGTCACCTTCACCAACAAGGCCGCCCGCGAAATGCGCGACCGCATCGAACGCCTGCTCGATGGGCGCGATCTCGCCGGACTCGTGATGGGCACGTTTCACAGCTTCGGCGCGCGCGTGCTCCGGCAGAATCCCGGCCTCGTGGCGGACCGTCTCGGACTCCTGCCGAACTTCCTCATCTACGACGATGCCGACCAGCAGGAGATCGTCAAGAAGGCCATCATCGCCATCGGTCTCGACCCCAAGCAACTTGCGCCGCGCCGGATGCTCTCCCGCATCTCCGCGGCAAAGAGCGTGTTGATGTCTCCCAGGGAGTACGCCGCGCAGGTCGAAACCTACGACGACGAGGTGACCGCGCGGGTCTTCACCGAATACCAGAAGACGCTGCGGAAGAACAATGCGGTCGACTTCGACGACTTGCTCGGCCTGCCGCTCGACCTGTTCGACCAGGCACCCGGCCTGCTCAATTCCTATCAGCAGCGCTTCCGGCACGTGATGGTGGATGAGTACCAGGACACCAACCGGGTGCAATACATCCTCGTCTCCGCGCTTGCCGAGGGCCACCGCAACCTCTTCGTCGTCGGCGATCCCGACCAGTCGATCTACGGCTGGCGGCAGGCCGACATCCGCAACATCCTCGACTTCGAAAAAGACTTCCCGGACGCGAAACGTATCGATCTGGAGCTGAACTACCGCTCCACCATGCGCATCGTCGACACCGCCGACCGGGTAATCCGCGCCAACTCACAGCGCATCGACCGCCGTCTCCGCACCGAGAACCAGGAGGGCGAGTTGATCGTCCTCAAGGAACTGCCTGATGGCACCGTCGAAGCCCGCTGGATCGTCGACGAGATCCGAAGACTCCTCGCGCGCGGACGCTCCGGCAATGATGTCGCGGTGATGTTCCGCACCGGAGCGCAATCCCGCGTGCTGGAGGAAGCCTTCCGCATCACCGACATCCCCTATCGGATCATTGGCGGCCTCCGCTTCTATGAGCGAAAGGAGGTCAAGGACGTCATCGCCGTCCTGCGTCTGCTCCACAACCCGGCCGACACGGTGGCGCTGGAGCGGGTGATCGGGAATCTCCCGGTCGGGCGCGGCCTCGGCCCGAAGGCGCTGGACGCTGTGCGCGAATGGGCCGAGACAGCGGGCGTCACGCTGGTCGACGGCTTCATTGCCCTCGCGCCGGGCCGCATGCTGGCGGACGCGCCATCCCTTTCAGGGACCGGTCGCAATGCGGCGTCACGACTCGGCGGGGTGCTCGCCTCCCTCCGCGACGCGTCGTCCACCATCTCGCTGACCGAGCTGTTCGACCGCATCCTGACCGAAACCGGCTACGAGGCCTCCTTCGACCACGAGAGCGAGGAGGAGATGCAGCGCTGGGCCAACGTGATGGAACTCCGGCGCGACCTCGAGCGGTATGAGGTCCTCGATCCATCCGAGCAACTCGCAACCTACCTCGAACAGGTCGCCCTCGTCTCCGACGTGGACGGCATGGACGCCGACGGGCGTGGACAGGTCACCCTCATCACCCTGCACTCCGCGAAAGGGCTGGAGTTTCCCGTCGTGTTCATCTCGGGCGTCGAGGAGGGACTGCTGCCGATCAGCCGCGCCATCGAGTGCGAATGGTCCAACCCGCTGCCGATGGAGGAGGAGCGCCGCCTGTTCTATGTCGGGGTCACGCGCGCCGAGGAATTGCTGTATCTCACCTACGCAGGCAGCCGCATGATCTATGGCCGGTTCCAGCCCGCTGTTGCCTCCCGATTCCTCGCGCAGGTCCCGACGATGCACCTCGACCAGGAAACCCGCCGCGCGCCAGCCGCGCGGTCGGCGGCGTCACCCGGACTCGCCGGCAAAGTCCGGGCAGGGTTCGGCAGCGAGCATCCGGCGTTCGGTGGCAGTGCAACGACCGAGTTTGCCCCGGCGCCGAAGCGCGCCACATTCGCGCCGGGCCAGAAAGTCTTCCATTCCAGATTCGGCGAGGGCGTCATTCTCGAAGCATCGGACCGGCGCGATGGCGACCAGGAACTCGTCATCGCCTTCCACCGTCACGGGCAGAAGCGTCTCATGGCAAGCTTTGCCAACCTCGAGCCGATCGGAGATGAATGACCGGCCCGGGCGCCCCCCTTGCCACCCCTGCGTCACCGCGACGCATCCCCCGTTGCGACGCACGAGGTCTCTGGTGGCCGATGCGATCCGTGTTCGGTTCAATGGAGGGCGCTGTTGGCATGACACGGTCGGACCAATGATGATTGCGGCACTCCTGCAGCCCGACGTGGTACGTTGGACAAACACAACGCTCAACTTGCCACATCCCCCATCCCGCTTTGCACTCCACCGGAGCCCGCCGTGACCCGAACCAACGCCGCTGACTGTCCGCCCACCGTCCGGGAACGGCTCGAAGCCCGCGAGGAGTTGATGCTCTCCCCGGCGGCTTGCCGGAGCGCTGACCAGCCACGCGCCATCGAGGAACCAGAGTCGGATCTCCGCACCCGCTTCCAGCGCGACCGCGACCGCATCCTCCACACCAAGGCGTTCCGGCGGCTGATGCACAAGACCCAGGTCTTCATCGCTCCGGCGGGTGACCACTACCGTACCCGCCTCACCCACACGCTCGAGGTCACCCAGATCGCCCGCACCATCGGTCGCGCGCTTGGCCTGAACGAGGACCTCATCGAAGCGATCGGTCTCGGTCACGACCTCGGTCACACCCCCTTCGGCCACGCCGGGGAACGCGCGCTCGCCGAGGTCTTCCCGGGGTTCCGGCACAACCGCCAGAGTCTTCGGGTCGTCGAGGTACTGGAGCGGGATGGACGTGGCCTCAATCTCACCGCGGCAGTGCGCGACGGCATTCTCAACCACTCGAAACCCCGCAGCGCCATAACTGGCAACGCCGCCGGAACGCCGGGAACCCTCGAAGCCGAGGTCTTGAAGCTGTCCGACGCCGTCGCCTACATCAACCACGACCTCGATGACGCACTTCGCGGCGGGCTGGTGACCATCGACCAGGTCCCCGGGGTGGTGATCGACACCCTCGGCGCGACGCACGCCCGGCGCATCGATACGCTGGTGACCGACATCGTCACCCAATCGGACAGCGAATCGGTCCCGGGCGCCATCGCTCTGTCCCCCGACGTCCGAGCCGCTGCCGACATCCTGCGCGATTTCCTTTTCGAGCGCGTCTACACCCCGCTCAACCAGGAAGCCAACACCCACCGCGCCCAGCATATCGTGAAGGCCCTCTTCGCCTGGTTTGCCGAGGACCCAACACGCATTCCCGAGGACTACCGCGGTCCGGTCGATCAGGCCGACACGCCAGAACGGACTGCCGCTGATTTCGTCGCGTCGATGACCGATCACTATGCAATCGAGCTCTACGAGGAGCTCTTTGTTCCACAGCACTGGAGCGTCTAGCCAGACGCTTGCGCTGGCCGGGAATGTACGTACACTTCTGGAATGGGTCGCAGCCTCGACCTCGCGCTGAACCGGAGAGGAGGCCACTGTGGCCCGAGACGCTGTCGCCGAGGTGCGGGAACGCACCGACATCGTGGAACTCGTCTCCGCCTACGTGCCGCTCAAACGGACGGGCCGCTCCTACAAGGGCAATTGTCCCTTCCACCAGGAACGCACCCCCTCATTCATCGTTTTCCCCGATTCGCAGAACTTCCACTGCTTCGGTTGCGGCAAGGGTGGCGACGCGTTTACCTTCTACATGGGCATGGAGCATGTCGAGTTCAAGGAAGCCTTGCAGGAACTCGCCCGCCGGGCCGGGGTGGAACTTCAGACCATTCCCACCGTCGCGCCGGAGGTGGACGCCCACCGCCAGCGGCTGATCGACCTCAACGAGCAGGCTGCCACCTTCTACGGAAACATTCTCCTCAACAGCGAGGTCGGACGACCGGGCAGAGAGTACGTCGAACAACGCGGCATCTCCCTGGAGATGATTTCCCGCTTCGGTCTTGGCTTCGCGCCGGACAACTGGGACACCCTGGTCCGTTACCTCGCCCAGCGAGGAATCGATCCCGGTCTCGCCCACGAGGCTGGCCTGCTTCAGGAGCGAGACAACGGCGGACACTACGACCGCTTCCGCGGCCGCCTCCTTTTCCCGATCCGGACGCGAGACGGCCGCACCGTCGGATTTGGCGCACGCGCGCTTGGCGATGCCCAGCCGAAATACCTCAATTCCCCGCAAAGCGCCATCTTCGACAAGAGCGCCCTCGTTTACGGGCTCGACCTCGCGAAGGACGCCATCCGCGCGAAGGACGAGGCGGTCATCGTCGAGGGCTACATGGACTGCATCACCGCACATCAGTTCGGTCACGCCAACGTGGTCGCGTGCATGGGCACGGCAGTCACCGAGGAGCAAATCGGCCAGGTCAAGCGGCTGTCCCGCCGGATCGTCCTCGCGCTCGACGCTGACGCCGCCGGCCAGATGGCCACCCTGCGCAGTCTCGAAATGCTTCCGAACGCGCTCGGCGACGAGGAGATGCCGGTCGCCGTGCCCACGGCAGGCCGAGGGCCGACGCCGACGATGGTGATCGCATGGGAGCGAAAACTCAACGCGGAGATCCGCATCGTCCAGTTGCCGCAGGGCAAGGACCCGGATGAACTCATCCGGCGCAATCCGGAGACATGGCCAGACGTCGTCGCCACCGCGCGGCCATTCCTCGATTTCTTCATCGACGGCGTGACGGCTGGCGTTCCCGCAAATGATGGCCGGGCCAAGGCCGCGGCGGTCGCCCGGATCGCGCCAATCGTTCACGCGGTGGGCGACCGCATCACCGAGGCTCACTATGCCTCCTTGATCGCGCGGAAGCTTGGCCTCCCTGACTCTGCGGTCCTTTCGGAAATCCGAAGGCCCTCCACCCAGTCCCGTCAGCAGAACCAGCCGCAAATGCCAAATCGGCCGTCGCCGATGCAACAGTTCCCTGCCACATCGAGTCAGGAGGACCACCTTGCGGCACTCCTGCTCGTCTATCGCCCGATTCTGGCAGGACTGCTGCCGCAGGTTCGGGAAGATGATGTCTACGACGCCCGAAACCGGGAACTTCTGCACGTGCTGAAGGACCCCGGCATCCCCTTGGAACTCCCCCCGGAGGCGATCATCGCCGGGCTCGACGACCACGTCGCCGACCACGCCGATCGTCTCGTCGCTTCGCTGGACGGAACGCCCGTCCGCTACCCCGGCCAGATCGAGCGGGACGCGGCAGGTACCCTTGGCCGACTCCGGCAGGATCGCTACAAGAGTCAATTGACGACCCTTCAGGCGCAGATCCGTGATGCCCAAGAGCAGGGAGAAACCGACGAGATGGAGCGGTTGACGCAGCAACTCTCTGCCCTCGTCTCTCGCCACCGCGAGTTCACTCCCCCGAAAAGCCCCTATTTCAAGGACCTGCGTGATGTGAAGCCCGGGGAATCGCAGTCGGCAACGGGCGCTGCCGGCCCGATCCGCCCCGCATAGCACGACAGCGAACGCCAAACTCCAAGGAGCGCGTCCGATGAACATCAGCCATGACCATGACGACATCCCGGACAAGCGGGACGGCCGGGATGAGCCCGGCGCCGACCTGTTGTGCGGTTTGGCCGGAATGGCCACCGCAACGGATTCCGTGCGGCCGCCGGACCCTCAAGACGCGGAGAACCTTCTCTTCCCGGGACGCGCCATCGAATCGTCGCTGGAGCGCGCCATCGGCGTTGTCGATCTGGAGCAACCGCGCTTCGAGGGGATGCCGGTCCATCCCGGCCACTATCCCGGGTACCTGTACTTCCTCCACCGCCGCCACGGCGACGACTACGATCCCCGCCTTGACGGGCCGCGCTCCAGCGCCTCGGGGGTAATGCTCTGCATGGAGCACAGCGGAACGCATATCGACGCCCTCTCCCACCAGGCTGAAAACGGGAAACTGTTCGGCGGTTCGGATGCCGCCGCATGCAACAAGAAGGGCTTCCGGGAGGGTGGCGTCGAGCGCATCCCGCCGATCGTCCGCCCGGCAGTGCTGCTCGATGTCGCCAGGACGAAGGGCGTACCGGCGCTGGACGCGGGCCATCTCGTGAGCGCTGTGGAGTTGCAGGAGGCGCTCACGCAAGCAAAGACCGATATTCAGCCCGGCGACGTGGTCCTCGTCCGCACGGGCAACGGGACATTCTGGCGGCAACCCGATCGCTACCTCGCCGGTCCCGGCCTCGCCGCCGAAGCATCCGCATGGCTCGCGGACAAGGGAGTGTTCGCGGTCGGCGCGGACAACATGGCGTGGGATCTCATCGGCCTGCGCGATCCATCGCTGAACTGTGAACTGCCCGGCCACCTGCTGCTGCTGGCGCGGCGTGGCATCTACATCATGGAAAACCTTGCGCTCGAGAATCTTTCGGCGGCAGGCGTCTCCCGATTCACCTTTGTCTGCACGCCGCTCAAGCTCACTGGCGCGACGGGATCCCCGGTTCGGCCGATCGCGATCCTGAGCTAATCAATGAGTTAATCAATATGACGTCGGCTCGCTGGCCGTAATGCGTCCGGGCCGCCAGATGGCGGCCGGGGAATGCGCGCGAAGTGGCGGCGTGCCCGATTGCTACTCCCTGGCGCTGCAGTTAAACATCCACTGCACGCCGAATCTGTCGACCAGCGACCCGTGGTAATCACCCCAGAACTGCTCCTCCAGCGGCATCCTGACCGTGCCGCCCGCGGCAAGGGCGGCAAAGAGACGATCGGCCTCGGCGCGGGTGTCGGGGTCGAGGTTGATGTGGACGTTGTTGCCCTTCGTGATGACGAATCCCATCGACTCCGGGGCATCGGTGCCCATCAGCAGGTGTCCTCCGGTGATCGGCAACTGCACGTTCATGATGAGATCCCGATCCGCATCCGCGATCCCCGGTCCGTCGTTGCCCGACGGAATATCGCCAAAGCGCATCACCGGCGCGGCGTATTCCGTGCCGAACGCCGCGCGGTAAAACTCGAACGCCTGCGTCGTCTCGCGCGGGAAATTGAGATAGGTGCTCGTCTTCGCCACGTGAATCTCCCCAGCCTGCCATCGTGGATGCGCACGTCGCGCATCCATGAAATCCT
>CAIPGK010000744.1 GCA_903864575.1 uncultured Chloroflexota bacterium | reverse complement strand
CGAGACCATCTTTGTGGACTCGATCACCGTGGCGTCACGCCTCTGCCTGCAGTGGTCAAAGGGCCAGCCGCAGGCGATGTCCGACCGCAGCGGCAAGACCGACATGCGCGGTGCTTACGGCCTGCTCGGTCAGGAAATGATCGGCTGGCTGACCCACCTGCAGCACACGCCGGACAAGAATGTCTGGCTGGTCGGTCTGCTCGACAAGCGGCTGGATGACTTCAACCGGCCGTTCTTCTCGCTGCAGATCGAGGGGACCAAGACTGGCCTCGAGCTGCCCGGGATCGTCGATGAAATCCTGACGCTCGCCGACATCAGGCCCGCTGAAGGTGCCCCGTATCGGGCGTTCGTCTGCACGACCCTCAATGAGTTCGGCTTCCCCGCCAAGGACCGGTCCGGCCGCCTGGCCTCCGTCGAGCCGGCCCATCTGGGCCGCCTGATGGAGAAGATCCGCGGCCCACTGGCCGACAGCTCGGTCGCCCGCCTGAATTTCGAACTGCCTGCGGCAGTCCCCACCACGCCGAATACCGGAGCCTAAACCCATGACCAATATCGACTTCAACACTGCCGACACGCAGGACTCTGCCTTCGCGCTCATCCCGGCCAACACGCTGGCCAAGGTATATCTGACGATCCGTCCCGGCGGGGCAGGCCCCGAAGGGTGGCTGACCCAGAGCAAGACCAGCGAGGCCCTCTATCTCAATACCGAGGCGGTGATCGAGGACGGGCCCCATGCCCGCCGCCGTATCTACACCCGCATCGGCTTCCGCGGTCGCAATGGCAGCGACGGCGGTGAGGACACCTATGCCAACCGCGGCCGGGCCCTGATCCGGGGCATCCTGGAATCCGCCCGTGGAGTCCGGGCCGACGACACTTCCGACCGTGCCCGCGCGGCCCGCACCATCCACAGCCTGGGTGAACTCAGCGGCCTGACAGTGGCCGTGAAGCTCGGTGTCGACCGGGACCGCAACAATCCCCAGGACGAAGGCCGCAACGTCATTCTGGCGGCCATCGGCCCCCAGCATCCCGACTATGCACGGCTCATGGGCGCTGCGCCGGGTGCCGCATTCACGTCGCCGGCCGCGCCCCAGGCTGCCGCTTCTTCCCAGTCTCCCTCGAACGGCAGCGCGCCGTTCTGGGCCCAGTAAGGGAGCGGTTCCATGATCCCCAGAGATTATCAGCAGGAGGCGGTGAACGCCGCCCGGTCCAGGACGGCTGCCCATGGCAACACCATCCTGATGCTGCCCACCGGCGCAGGCAAAACGGCCGTGGCCGGGTTCTATATCGGCGAGGAGGCGCAGGCGCAGCGGAACACCCGCACGCTGGTCCTTCAGCATACCGACGAGCTGATCGAGCAGAACCTCGCCTCGATCGGCGCCATCACTGGGTTGTCGACCTCCGTGGTCAAAGCCTCCCGGGATGACTGGTCTGGCCGCATCGTCTTTGGCAGCGTCCAGACCCTTGCCCGGGCCAACCGTCGCCAGGCCCTTGGCCAAGTCTCTCACGTCATCATCGACGAGTGCCATCGGGCCGCTGCCGACAGCTATCAGAACATCATCGCCGACATCCGCGCGATCAATCCGGCGGTCAAACTGCTGGGACTGTCGGCCACCCCCAGCCGGGGTGACGGTCGCTCCCTGCGCAAGGTGTTCACCAACGTCGGCTACCAGCTGAAGATCGGGACCCTGATCGCCCGCGGCTTGCTGGTTCCGCCACGGACCTTCACCATCGGTCTGGGCATCGACGATGAACTGGCTGGCCTCGACGCCACCGCCGGCGACTTCGACATGCGCCAGGCCGACAAGGTGCTGAACCGGTCTGTCCTGAACGAGGCCGTGGTCGCCCACTGGAAGGAGCAGGCCGGCGATCGGCGCACGATCTTCTTCTGTTCGACCATCGCCCATGCGCAGGCGGTCGCCGCTTCCTTCATGGCGGCAGACGTTACCGCCGCCGTGGTCAGCGGCGACATGCCCGCCGACCATCGAGCCGACGTCATCTCCCGGTTCGACCGCGGCGAAATCCAGCTGCTGGTCAACTGCATGGTCCTGACCGAGGGCTTCGACAGCCAGCCGGTTGGCTGCATCGGCATCCTGCGGCCCATGCTCCACAAGAGCACCTTCATTCAGGCGATCGGGCGCGGCCTGCGCAAGG
>CAIPGK010000743.1 GCA_903864575.1 uncultured Chloroflexota bacterium | reverse complement strand
CACCGCTCGCAATCCCCGATGCGACACGTGTCCCCTGCAGGTGTGTTGTGACGACTTCCGGAAAAGGACCCACCCCGAACGCGATCGAGCAATGGCCGGGCCTGCGCCACGGCCGTGACGACACGACCGAGCTCGTACTGATCCGCCACGGCCGGACCGCGGCGAATCGCTCCGGGGTCTTTCAGGGGTCGATGGACGTCCCGCTCGACGAACTTGGCCTGCGGCAAGCCGACGCCGTCGCCATGCGTGTGTCGCAGGACTTCCCGCCTGATCGCATCGTTTGCAGCACCCTTTCCCGGGCCCGCACCACGGCGATCCCGCTCTCTCGCCTGACCGGGATCGAACCTGTGTACCGTGATGAACTGCAGGAGATGAGCTTCGGCGAGTACGAGGGGAAGACCTGGCAGGAGATCGAGCGGATCAATCCTTCCTTCATTGCCCAACTCGGTAACTACTCTGATGAATCGGTCACATGGCCTGGCGGCGAATCGCGCGGCGGATTCCACGCCCGCATCTGGACTGCGATGGAGCGGATCGTTCACGAGCATCATGGGCTGCGCGTTGCAGTCATCTCGCATGGCGGCGTGATCGGAGCGTTCATGGCGTTGCTCCGCGGACAGGCCCCCGGCGACCCCGCGATTTACAGCCTGCGGAACTGCAGCATCACCCATCTCCACGTCCGCGACACCCACACAGAAGTCCACCGGTTCAATGATGTCGATCACCTCGACGGGATCGAGGAAATTGGCCGAGCCGAGGAAATCGACCTGTGATCCTGACGGTGCTTGGCGGAAGCGCCGCGGGGGGGAATCCCGGGCAGCCGTGCTCCGGGTATCTCGTGGTCTCGGACGAGACCCGTGTTGCGCTCGACCTCGGTTCCGGCACACTCCCGGAGCTGCGCCGCCACGTCGACGCGGCAACCCTCGACGCAATCGTCATCTCGCATGTCCACCTCGATCACGTGCTGGACCTGCTGGCCATGCGCTACTTCCTCGCCTACTCACCGGATCGCACGGGACGGCGCATTCCATTGTGGATGCCGCCGGGCGGCATGGCGTTCCTGGGCCGCCTTGCCCTCGCACTGCAAGACGACGGCGACGGAGGCCCATACTTCTCCTGTTTCGCGATCGCGGAGTATGACCCTGCAGCACCGTTGCACATCGGCAGCCTCACACTGACCTTCGCGCCGACGGTCCACTACATCGATACCTGGGCGATCAGGGCCTTCGACGGGCGCTCAACGCTCGTGTATACCGCTGACACCGGTCCCGCGGCGGATCTCGCGGCGTTCTGCGCCGGCGCGGATGTGCTGATCACCGAGGCATCCAACGACGCGCCGGACCACGAACCATGGGAAACCCGTGGCCATCAAACCCCGGAGGAAGCAGGCAACCTCGCGACACGCGCCGGCATAGGGACGCTCGTTCTGTCCCATCTGTGGAGCCAGTTCGGCTTCGACCGAGCCGCACACAGGGCGGCAACCGCGTTCAC
The DNA here is from genome assembly GCA_903864575.1 of uncultured Chloroflexota bacterium. Classification (GTDB taxonomy): domain Bacteria; phylum Chloroflexota; class Chloroflexia; order Thermomicrobiales; family UBA6265; genus CADCWF01. The sequence goes on along the minus strand of CAIPGK010000743.1, from coordinate 3,135 downwards.
TGGGCAAATCCTCATCGCCAGGCCGGGTTTGCGCGTCGAGGTCTGAGCATCCACGGATGAACCCGGCGTCGACGCGGATCAGGCATGGCCTGAACCGTGCGGTGGGCAGGCTGCGCCGGTGGGATAGACTTCCCCCGTTCGGACGACTGTCTGTCTCGTTTTTCTCGCGGGTGGGCAGAGAATGCCATTTTCGAGTGCGCCATTACCGCTCGTGTCACTTGCTGTCCGCGCACCGCTCATCGGCGGGGCTCGGGCCGTCGAACGCGAACGCAAGCGCATCGGCAATCCGGCGCTGGATCTCGACCTCGCGCCCGGTTCGCCAGCGAGAATGGCGGCACGCGCTCCTGCAATGTCCGCGTTCGCCGCGCTCGCGCCGACCAGCATCTGGCTCCCGGAGCGATCGTCCGGGGCCGCGGGAGCCGCCCCCGGCCATGGTGTCGACCTCCCGGCATCGTGGCTGGAACACGGCCCGCCCCTGATCGTGATCGACTTGCCGCCACTGCCCGAGGGCCGGTTTGTTGATTTCGTTCAGATCGCCTCCGCCGCTGAGCACTACCGCCGATCGTCCGGGGGAGCCATCGCGCTCGGACTTCGGGCACGGCATCTGGAGGGTGGCCGCAGGCATCTCGCCCGGTTGACGCTCCTGCGCCGGTCGCTCGAGGAGTGGGGTCTAGGCGTCGCGCTCGATCTCTCCGGGCCGTTCGATCCCCAGTGGGAGGCCGAGGCCGCCATCTTGCGCCTGGCAGGCAGAGTCGCCCTCATCCGGGTCGGGACCCTTGCGCTTTCTCCCGCGGCGGTTGACCGGTCGCGGGTTGCCCGCCGTGCGCTCAGGACCGCGTTCGAGGTGAGCCCGACGCTTCCGGTGGCGCTGTCCTCCTCGCGTCGCTGGTGGCAGCTCTTCGGTCAGGACAATGCCGCTGATTGGATCGAGGCGACCGCTCGCCTGGATGGCTACCGAATCGAGGCCCGTCACATCGAGCTGCCACCCAGATGGGACAGCACCCGCTCGCCAAACCAGTCCAACCCATCAGGTCTGGTCTGAACGCAAGGAAAAGCGAACGACGGGCACAGCGTTCGCCAGGCCCGTCGTTCTTCGCGCGGATTCCTGGGAGCGGGACCTTAGCGCTTGGTGTACTGAGGCGCCTTGCGAGCCCGCTTGAGTCCCACCTTCTTGCGCTCCTTGACCCGCGCATCGCGAGTCAGCAGCTTCGCGCGCTTCAATGAGGGGCGAAGCTCCTCATCGAACTTGAGCAGGGCGCGGGCGATTCCGTGCCGAATAGCGCCAGCCTGGCCGCTCGTGCCTCCGCCGACAACGCGAACGGTGACATCGAACCGCTCGGTCGTGCCGGTCAGGCGCAGGGGCTCGGCCAGCGTGGTCTGCAGGATTCCACGGCCACCGAAGTACTCGGCGACCGGCTTGCCATTGACAGTGATCCGGCCGCTGCCACCCGGCAGAAGGCGGACTCGGGCAACGGCGGTCTTTCGCCGCCCGGTTGCCCAGTGATAAGCCTGTTCGCTCACGTTCGTTCCTCCACCGCAGCCGTGCCGCCTGCGCGGCCGGTCCGCCACCCGTTATGCCTGCCGGTTGGCTCCGGACTTCTCAAGTTCCGCATCGAGCGACGCCGGCTGCTGGCTGGCGTGCGGGTGGTTCGGACCACCGTACACCTTCAGCTTCCGGAGCTGCATCGCTCCGAGGGTCGTCTTCGGGAGCATGCCGCGAACGGCATTCTCCACGATCCGCTCCGGATAGGTCTTGCGGGTGTCCTTGACGGAGACCTGCTTGAATCCGCCGGGAAACCCGGAGTGCCGGTAGTAGTGCTTCTGAGTTTCCTTGTTGCCCGTGAGCACGACCTTGCTGGCATTGATGACGATTACAAAATCGCCCATGTCCATGTGCGGGCTGTACGTCGGCTTGTTCTTGCCGCGCAGCGTCGCCGCAACGATAGACGCCACCCGACCGAGCGTCTTGCCCTCCGCGTCGATGATGAACCACTGCTTGTTGAGGTGTGCCTCATGCCCCTTCGGGGACCAGGTTCGCCGTTCCACGGCCATTGCTCCTCGTCGTGTCGCCCGGGTCGTCGGCCGTCGGCCGGTTCCGCGGCGTGTCCGCTTCGAACATCGCGCCGGCGGAATCGCCGAACGCCCGATACCCAACCTGCCAGAAGATCAGTCCCTGCGGCGGCGCGACTCCCCCGCCCTGCCGCCGGTCTTTCGCTTCCAGCACTGCGCCCATCCACTCCGGCGACCGTTCGCCGCGGCCAACCGCGACAAGTGCGCTCACCAGGGCCCGCACCATCTGCGGGAGAAAGCCGTCGCCGGCCACCCGGTACTCGATCAACCACCCGTTCACCGCGCCAGCCGGACCCCACCAGGGAGAGATGGTCCGGATCTCGCTGGCGAACATCGTTCGCACCGTTCCCCGGGGCCGCTGGCTCCGGGTTGACCCCGGAACCCCTTCGCCGCCGCCCGCAAACGCCGCGAAATCGTGCGTTCCGGCGATCAAGGACGCCGCCCGTTCCATCGCGCCCAGATCGGGAGCTCCCCCCGGTTTGCGCCAGACCAACCGCCGGGCAAGCGGTTCATCCTGGCCGAACCAGATCCGGTAACGGTATTCCCGCCACCGGGCGTCGTAGCGAGCGTGGAACGTGGAGCCCATCCGGGCCACCGTTCTTACCGCCACATCATCCGGAAGCCGGTTGTTCACCGCCCTCCGGATGGTCTCCACCGGTAGGTCGGGCCGGATGTCCTCCAGGCTGACGACCTGACCGGCGGCATGAACGCCCCGATCCGTACGCCCCGCGAAGACGGACCGACTGGTCCACTCCGGGGCGAGAAACCGCAGCGCTTGCTCCAGTTCCTCTTGCACCGTTCGCTCACCCGGCTGCACCTGCGAGCCCGCGAACGAGGCGCCGTCATAGCTGACGACGAGCGCCAGCCGTCCCACGCGATCCCTAGGCCTCCACGAGCTCGATCAGCGCAAGGGGAGCGGCGTCGCCCTTGCGCGGCCCAAGCTTGTAGATTCGGGTGTAGCCGCCGTTTGCGCTCTCGAAGCGCGGCGCGATGACATCGAAAAGCTTCGCGGTCGCCACATCGTTGTCGATCTTCGACATGATGAGGCGCCGGTGATGCGGGGTG
>CAIPGK010000742.1 GCA_903864575.1 uncultured Chloroflexota bacterium | reverse complement strand
GACCGGGTCGACGATGATCTCGTAGGACGGGGCGCCTGTGCCGGCGTCGCCGTTGTCATGTTGGGCGCCAGTATCGCCAGGATCTCCCGCCGTGTGGTCGCCATTGGACGAGTCGCCTGATCCGGGATCGGTGGCGGACCCTGAATCGGACGACGCGCCGTCGTCGCCACTGTCCTGATTTGATGACCCGGCGTCGTCCTGGCTGTTGCCGCTGTCGCCGCCCGAGTCATCGCTGCCCGGGTCACTGGTGATTGCATTGTCCTGGTCATTGGGGTCGCCGGAGCTGTTGGCGTCATTGCCGGGGTCGCTGGGGTCGATGGCGTCATTGCCGGGGTCGGAGCGCGCGCGTGGTGTGGTTCATGATCCTTCCCTCCTGGGAGGAGGCGTGATGGCGGCTCAGCTACCGGCGACACCCTCCTGGTGCATGAACCCATGATTGCCGACCACCCTAACGGCGCCCTCCGGGTTGGGTGAAAAATCTCTCCGCGCCTGCTCAAGGTTTTGTGACATAGCCGGCGTTGCGGGCAATTCGAGCGACGCTGCCGCTGCCGGATCGGCTCCGTCCGCGTTGACATCGGCTGATTTCGGGGCATCATTTGCCGAGCGGGGCGACCGGGGCTGCGGTTTTGCTCACCCGCCGGGCTGCATGGAACGTCCACGGTCCGTTGGATGCGTTGTCAAAGGACAGGAGATTCACATGATTCGTCGCGCGATCCTCGTCGTTGCCATGAGCGCGTTCGCCGTCATCGGGTTCGCCGGGGCCGCCAGCGCGGACACCCTGGACGCCGGCTCGATCGTTGCCAAGCACGCGGGCGACGCCGCAACGGCGGCCGCCACTGTCGATGCGACGGTTGGCGCAGCGGATGTCCACACCACCGTCGCCATCATGCGGGCGAAGGCCGCGGCCTGGTTCCCGGCCGAGTAGTCGACGGTATTCCGGGCGACCGGCCCGCCGCGCCCCGTTTCCGGGAGAACCGGAGACGGGGCGCAGTGGTTCCGGCGGGTCATGCCCCCACGTAGCCTGACAGGTGCTGCCCGGTCAGGGTCGAACGCGCCGTGACGAGATCGGTGGGCGTTCCCTGGAAGACGACGCGGCCGCCGTCGTGTCCCGCGCCGGGGCCGATGTCGATGATCCAGTCCGCGTGGGCCATCACGCCGAGGTGGTGCTCGACGACGATGACCGACTTTCCGGATTCGACCAGCCGGTCCAGCAGCCCGAGGAGGTGCTTCACGTCCGCGAGGTGCAAACCGGTGGTCGGCTCGTCGAGGATGTAGAGCTCCCCCTGCTCCGCCATTTGCGCCGCGAGTTTCAGCCGCTGCCGCTCGCCGCCGGAAAGCGTATTCAGGGGTTGCCCGAGGCTGAGGTACCCGAGGCCCACGTCGGTCAGCCGGTCGAGAATGGCCACCGCGGCCGGGGTGCGGGCGTCGCCTTCGCTGAAGAACGCGCGCGCCTCCGCTACCGGCAGCGCCAGCACATCCACGATGGTGAGGCCGGCAAGCCGGTAGTCCAGCACGGCGGGTTGGAACCGCGTGCCCTCGCACTCCTCGCAGACCGTTTCCACGCTGGCCATCATGCCGAGATCGGTCGTGATCACGCCCGCGCCGTTGCAGGCGGGGCAGGCGCCTTCGGAGTTGGCGCTGAACAGCGCGGGCTTGACCCCGTTCGCCTTCGCGAACGCCTTGCGGATGGGTTCCAGCAGCCCGGTCCAGGTGGCGGGGTTGCTCCGGCTCGATCCCTTGATCGGCGTCTGGTCGATGGCGATCGCCCCCGCGCCTGCGGGGATCGAACCATGCACCAGCGAACTCTTGCCCGACCCGGCCACGCCGGTCACGACGACCAGCACCCCGAGCGGGATGTCCACATCGACGGCCTGCAGATTGTTGGCGGATGCGCCACGGATTTCGAGCGCTCCGGTTGGCGTCCGCACCGTGGGTTTGAGGGCAGCCCGGTCGTCGAGATGCCTGCCGGTCAGGGTGCCGCTGGCGCGCAGCCCCGCGAGATCGCCCGCGAAGCAGATGGTTCCTCCCGCCGTTCCCGCGCCGGGGCCGAGATCGACCACATGATCGGCGATGGCGATGGTCTCCGGTTCGTGCTCGACCACCAGCACGGTGTTTCCCTTGTCGCGCAGGCGAAGCAGGAGATCGTTCATCCGCCGCACATCGTGGGGATGGAGCCCGGCGGTCGGCTCGTCGAAGACATAGGTCACATCGGTGAGGGAGGAGCCGAGGTGGCGGATCATTTTCGTCCGCTGGGTCTCGCCGCCGGACAGGGTTCCCGCTGGACGGTCCAGCGACAGGTAGCCGAGGCCAATTTCGACGAAGGAATCGAGGGTCTGCCCGAGCGCCGTCAGCAGCGGCGCGACCGATGGGTCATCCAGCCCGCGCACCCACGCCGCGAGGTCGCTGATCTGCATCGCGCAGGCCTCGGCGATGGTGATGTCGCCGATCCGGGAGGACCGCGCGGCCTCGTTGAGCCGCGTTCCCGCGCACTCCGGGCAGGTGGCGTAGGTGACGGCCCGCTCGACGAAGGCGCGGATGTGCGGCTGCATCGCCTCGCGGTCCTTGGCGAGCATCCCCTTCTGCAGTTTCGGGATCAGGCCCTCGTAGGTGAGGTTGGCGTTGTCGATCTTCACCTTCACCGGTTCGCGGTAGAGCAGATCGTCGAGTTCCTTCTTCGAGTAGTCGCGGATCGGCTTGTCCGGGTCATAGAAGCCGGCGCCGATGATGAAGTTCACCAGCCAGCCGTCGGCGACGTACCCCGGAATCGCGATCGCGCCCTCCCGGAGCGACTTCGATGCATCGTAGATCTGGGTCAGGTCGATGTCGGTGACCGTGCCGTGCCCCTCGCAGCGGGCGCACATGCCGCCCTGTCGCGAGAAGGTCCTGACGATGGTCTGCCCCTCCCCTTTCTCCACCTTCATCGCGCCCGAGGCCTTCACGGTCGGGATGTTGAAGGAAAAGGCATTCGGCCCGCCGATCTGCGGGCGACCGAGGCGGCTGAAGACGATCCGCAGCATCGCGTTGGCGTCGGTCGCGGTGCCGACGGTGGAGCGCGCGTTGGCCCCCATCCGCTCCTGGTCGATGACGATCGCGGTGGTCAATCCGTCCAGCAGGTCGACGTCCGGGCGCGGCGGGGTTTGCAGGAAGCCCTGCACGAAGGCGCTGAAGGTCTCGTTGATGAGCCGCTGCGATTCGGCGGCGATGACGTCGAAGACCAGCGAGCTCTTGCCGGATCCGGACACCCCGGTGAAAACGGTCAGCCGCCGCTTCGGAATCTCGAGGTTGACATCCCTCAGGTTGTTCTCGCGCGCGCCCTGCACGCGGATCATGTCGTGCGTGTCGGCGGCGTGGATGGCGGTCATGGACAAGGCGCTCCCGTCGCTCCTGCCGGGATGGCAGGGGGTATCGTGCGAGACGAACAGGGCGGGGCGGCGGCAGTCTACATGATCCGGGCGGCCTGCCCGGGGAGGGACGATCCGGCGGGACGCGAATCCTCATCGATTCGCGCCACGCGGGATCCATTGCGTCAGAAGGTCATCGAGACCACGACATCCTGCGGTCGGAGTGTCCCTGCGCCCGCGGGCCCCGGGGCTGGCCGGCTTACGACCAGCCAGCCCGGGGCGCATCGCGCAGCGCTGTGTCCTATCCGGGCTGGATCGAGGTCACGGCATCCTGCGCGCGGGTGGCGCCCCAGGATGGCGTCCAGATCTTGTCGGTCGTCGGGTCGAAGACGAAAAAGAAGGAATTCGCGATGGTGTGGGTGTAGTCGCAGACCTTGGTGAACTGCGGCACGTTGCTGCCGTCGAGTTCGACGGTGTAGCGGGAGACTTGCTTGTTGTCTCGGTCGTTGACGAACAGGGTGTTGCCGTTGAAGGCGAGACCGAACGGCTTGCTCGATCCGAGGTTCAGGGTGGCCACGATGGAGGTGGAGGGCAGCGTGCCGGAGACGTTCGGATCGAGCACGACGACCTTGTTGCTGTCCTCCACCGCGACATAGAGATAGCCGCCGAGCCCGGGGATGATGGCCCGTGCGTAAGTACCCAGGGAGGAGAAAACCTGGGTCGGGGTGGCGTCGCCGATCTTGAACTTCCAGACGGCGGAATTGCCGCTGCCGACGGTGGTGGTTATCCAGGCGGTTCCCGAGGTGCTGGAACCGTCGATGTAGATGCCGTAGACCTGCTTGAAGTTGGCGTCGGTGTAGCTCAACACCGTCGGGTTGACGGCGAGGGACGTGGTGTCGAAGGAGTAGATCTTGCCGTCGGTGGCGGTGCTGGCGGCGCAGAACGGGACGCGGTCCGAGGTGAGCGTGAGCCCCTGGCAGGAGGTGCCATTGTTCATGCTGGGGCCCATGGTCAGCCCGGTGCCGTCGTTCTTCATGTACCCGACCTTGGCGTCGTTGGCGACGGAATTGTAGGCGAAGTTGGAGACCCAGATCTCCTTGCCGGTCCAGGTCGGGTCGATGGCGATACCGACCGGAGTGTGGAGCGGGGAGCCGGTCCACTCGTCAGGGTAGGTGAGATTGCTGCAACCGACACACGTGTTGTCGGACGCCTTGCAGGCGGGAGTGGAGACATCGCAGTCGCCGTCTTTCACGCACTGCACGCAGGTGTTGTCCGCGGTCTTGCAGGCCTTGTTCGTCGCCTGACTCGCGCAACCGGCGTTGGTGGTGCACTCCACGCAACTGCCCGTCTTGCACTGGCCGGTGCTGCAGGTCGTGTCGTCCGCCGCGACGGTGGTGACGCAGGCGTTCGCGGTGCAGGCGGTGGCGGTGAGGCAATCGTCGGGCGAGCAGTCGCCGACCACCGTGCATTGCACGCACGCGTTGGTGGCGGTGTTGCACGTCTTCGTCAGCGTCTCGCTGGCGCAATTGGCGTCAGCGGTGCACTGGACGCAACTGTTGGTCTCGGTGTCGCAGGCCTTCTTGGTTGTCTCGCCGGCGCAGTTGGCGTCGGCGGTACACTGCACGCAGGTATTGGACGTGGTGTCGCAAACGGTTTTCTTCTGGTTGCCCGCGCACCCGGCGTCGGTCGTGCAGGAAACGCAGGCGCCTGCCTTGCACTGCCCACCCGGGCAGGTGGCATCATCGGCGTCGGCCACGAGTTGGCACAGGCCGCTGACGCACGTCGTCGTGTTGCACGACGGCGGCGAGGGGCAGTCGGCGTTGGACGTGCAGCCACTGGGCAAGGGCGGCGCGGACAGACATTTTCCACCGTAGCACCGGAGATTTCCGCAGCAGTTGCGGTCCTCGCTGCAGCCGCGTCCGCGATCGATGCACCGGCATCGGCCGCGGCCGTCGGAATTGCGGCCACGGCGGCGGGCGTTGCAGAGACCGGTGCAGCAGTCGCTGTTGCGGCGGCAGGCGTTCTCAGCCCGGGAGCTTCCGCACGGGCCTGCCGCGGATGGGCCGCCGCGGCTGCGCGCAACCGCGGCAGAGTCCTTCCGGTGGGGGGCTTTGGCGCGAGATTTCTCGTTTGCCCGGGTGATCTCGTCCCGGGCTGCGAGACCGAACAGGCTCCCGAGCGCGGCGCCGATCCCGGCGCGGCGGGTGGTCCCGCTGGCGAGCAGGCGTGCGATGCGATCGAACGAAGACTGGTCCATGGTGTCCTCCTGGTTGCGATGCCTCGGCAGGCGCTCATTGCGATTGGCACCGCCGCTGGACTGGGGTCAGCCCGGTCCGGGGATCACACGCGCCACTGCCCAGGGGGACACGGCAGCAGGACGCTGGCTCCCCGGCCCGGGCCGGGTGGCGGGAGCGATACCGCTCCCGCCACCGGCCCGGCCCGGCGTGCCTGCCGGTCAGCAGGAGGT
>CAIPGK010000741.1 GCA_903864575.1 uncultured Chloroflexota bacterium | reverse complement strand
GGCGATCGCCGCCGTCCGCGCCGGGCTCGGGCAGGTGATTTCCTGGCTCACGCTGTTGTCCGCCAGCGCCGGAACGACACCCATCGCGCTGAAGGCCATGATGCCGGCGACGGTAAGAACCTTGGTGCCAAGCTTCGCGTTCATGATCCCTGCTCCTTTGCTCCCCGACGGCTCGACCCGCTCTGGCCAGTCGCCCGGCTTCAGGTTCCCGGCCACCCGCCGGTTCCTCCTGTCGCCCTCCACCTCTTCCGGGAGCGCTCTCGTTGCTGGCGTTACTCTAGTTCCTCTCGTACCCCGGAAAATCCCCTCAAAGCATCATTTTTGACTCACCGATTTTCGGGAGATATTTCTGGCTCATTTAAGGGACCTTCCCACGTATCACGCTCAAATCCGCGAAAAACCGGTGATTCTCACGCCCACATGCATCTGCCCCTCCCGACACCGCAAAACCCTTCTCCCACCGCAATGGAAGAAGGGTCGGGATGAGGGCCCCCAGACGCAAAAGCCCCTCTCCCACCGGAATGGGAGAAGGGCTGGGATGAGGAGCCCCAGGATTCAGGAATCCGGCCCTGCCCCGGCCGTCACCACCACCGTCGCCGTATACGTCCCCACCGCCTTCGTGTTCGGGAACGAGAGCCGCAGCGTCAACCGCTCGGTATAGGTTCCCAATCCGAACTTCGGCGCTGCCCGGATCACCTTCCGCGTTCGGTCCAGCGTGCCCAGCTGCTTCACCGCCGCTGGCCCGCCCGTCACCCCGATCGGCTGGCTCCCGATCACGGCCGTCGGCGATCCGACCTCCACCAGCGTCAGGCTCTTCGGCGTCAGCGCCGTTCCATTCTTTCCCTTGAAATCGATCGACAGCCCCTGCAGCGTCACGTTCCACCCATTCCCCCGGCAGGTCGAATCCGACACCACCAGCGTGATGTAGGCATCGCTATGCCGCTGTCCGTAAGCCCGGAACGTCACATGCGGACGCCCATCCGGCTGGCTTTGGCCCAGCACCCGCGCGGACAGCGCAGGGGTTCCCGGACACAGGATCTGCTGGGAGATCGTATTGGATGCCATACCTGGAGCAGCCGAGCCCAGCGCCAGCACGGCGACGACTGCCAGAGTTCGCGTCCACATCCCGATCGTCTTCATCGCGATTCGCTCCGCGCTGCCCCCGCTTCGCGAGGACTCCATCCGAAATCTCGGCGAAGCGGTGACTTCCACTCCATCCTTACTACTCGTCATCCATTCTGTCAATGGTCCCGTTTCCTGCCGCGCCAACGCCCGGCCATGCGCGCGAACGCCCCGTCGACGGCCCATCCCGGCGCTCACTCCGCGCTCCCTGCGCCCACTCATGGACGCTGCTTCACACAGCCCTCGGCTGGCACATCCCGCCCATCCCCGGCCCCGCGCATCCGGGCAGAAAGCCGCCCGATCTCTCGCATCGCCGCCGTCAGCGCCGGGTCTGCCGCCGGCGCGGCCAGCCGCGCCGCCACCTGCCGCCACGCCGACATCGCTCCATCGAGCCCCGTCAACCCCGCCAGCGGATCCGGCGCGGTCGTTCCCGGCGACACCTCTTGCACGCCGTGCGCCAGCAAGGGTGAAAGCCTCCGTGGAGTCGCTCCTGTCTCGTTCATGGCCTCTTCCTCGCCGCGCTCTGCTGGCGCGTGGCAGTGCATCATCCGTGCCTTCGCATCGTCCGGCCTGCCGCTCACGCGCCTGCCGTCACGATCTCGGCCGCCACCGTCGTCTGGTTCGTCGTTCCGGCCTTCGCGTTCGCCGGCGCGGTCACCCGCACCCCGATCGTCACCGCTCCCCCGGCATCCAGCCGGATCGCGCCGTCGATCGCCTTGCCCGTCCGCGTGTCGGTCACCACCGCGCCCCATCCCGGCTGCGAGTTCGTCACCCGCGGCTTCACCGCCAGCGCCGCGCTGGTCATGTTCGTCAGCCGGAACCGGTATCCCGAGGTCTCGCCCGCCGTCACCAGATCGGCTCCATCACCGTTGCCGACCGCCTCCACCAGCACCTGTTCGGCCCCCGCCGGAGTCGTTTCCTCCGCTGCCGCCGGGGTCGGCTCCACCGTCGGCGCCAGGCTCGACTCCGCGTCGGGCATCGGCTCCATCACCGGCGCATCCGCCTCCGCCGGAGCCTCCCCCGGCAGCGGCGCAAGTGCCTCCCCCGCAACCATCCCCTGCCCATCGTCGGCCAGCACCAGGTACCACCACACGCCCAGCACATCCTGCACCGGGCCGGACTCGAGCCGCACCACCTCGCCCTTCGGCAGGCGCCCCAGCGGAGTCCACGACGCCGCGTCGAAGAACTCCGCGCCGTCCGGCACATACATCACGCTGCCCAGCTCATAGGCCGGTGCATCCGCTCCCGGCGCTTCCGGCGCATCGTCCACCGTCACCGGGTCGATGATCGGCTCCGGCTCCGGTGCAGGCTCCGGTGCAGGCGAAGCCGCCGGTTCCGGCGTCACCACGGGAGCCGCCTCCCCGGTCGCCTCCGGCACAGCCGTCTCCCCGGCCCGCGATGGCTCATCCCGGGCCGCCCCGCCCTCGGCATCGGTCGCCGCCTGATCCTGTCCCGCTCCCGCCCCCTGATCCGTTCGCCCGCTGCCCGGCTCCTTGTCGCCACTGACGCTGCTGTCATCCGCCGTCGCCTCGGCCGTCGCCTCGACCGTCGCCTCGACCGTCGCCTCAGCCGTCGCCTCAGCCGTCGCCTCGACCGTCGCCTCGACCGTCGCCTCAGCCG
>CAIPGK010000740.1 GCA_903864575.1 uncultured Chloroflexota bacterium | reverse complement strand
GTGTCATGCACCGACGGGCGGCTCCCGACTCAGCAGCGCCCGCTGATTGCAGAAGGGCGGCAGCGGGATGTTGTTCCCCCGGAGGCAGCCGGTCAGCATTTCGTGTTGCGGTTTCCATTGGGCATGATCGTGTTGCAAAGGATGGCGGCGCGGAGGCTGAGACCGGCGTCGTTGGCGCCAGAAAGGTTGGCGTCGGAGAGGTCCGCGAAAGTCATCACGGCGGAGGCGAGGTTGGCCCGCTGGAACGTAGTACCGCGCAGTCTCGCATGGTCAAAGTCGGCTCCGCTCAGGTTCGCCCCGGTAAAGACTGCGCCGACGGCGACCGCGCCGGCGAAGTTGGTTCCAGGAGCATCCGCTCCAAGCAGGTTCGCGCCCTGCAGGTCGGCGTTCCACAGCACCGCGCTGGCGAGGTAGGCGCCCTTCAGGTTTGCGTTGGTCAGGCGGGCTCGCGAGATGTTTGCACGTTGCAGGATTGCGCCAGCCAGGTTCGCATCAGTGAAGTTGACAGAGCGAAGCGAAGCGCCGCTCAAAAAGGCGCGGCGGCCGTCGACGCCCACCATGCTGGCGCCGTCGAGGTTGGTGTCGTCAAAACGGGCATCGGCAATGCGAGTGCCGTCGAATATGCCTTCGCTGACGCTTGCCCCGTGAAAGTCCGTCTCCTCCAGGTTCGCGCCGGTCAGATCTGCTCCGCGGCTTTGGGAGTAGCAGAAGCAAGTGCGCCAAAGCGTTGCGTTCCTGAGCGAGGTTTCGCGGAGATCGGAGTAATACAACACGGCGTTGCTGAAGTCCGAGCCGGAAAGGTCCATGCCCTGCAAGAATGCGAAGATGAAGAAGCAGTCAGACAGGTCAGCGCCCGGTTCGATCGCCACGCCCGAACAATCACGGTAGCCGTTTCCGTAATCTGCGGGCGCTGGGCCCGCTATTGCCGCGGCGGCAGGCGCGACCGCGGTCTGCGTGGCCGAGTCGAACCATGCGACGACGGGATCCCCCGATCGCTCTCGGGTCAAGGTGACGGCCACGGTCCACGACCCGGCCGACTGCAGCCTCGATGCTTCCTTGGCCGTCAGCGGCAGCACGAACGTCTGCCGCTGATTGCTTCCCGCCTCGTGCGGCTCGCGGTTGCTGACCACGATCGATGTTTCGGCGCCGGTTGTGGCCAGCACGCCGATGTGGACCGTCTCGACCCCGCGCCCCGCCAGCGCCTCCTTGCTGAATCTGACCGGGACGGTGACCGATTTGCCCTGCGGATCGAGGCTCACCGCTCCGATCTGGACGTCGGGCGCATCCTGCGCGGCGCGTTGCTGCGCGGTTTGCGGAGCGCCCACGATCATTGCGAGCGCGATCGACGCGGCGATCAGGGCCGAACCGAAGGAATGGGACACGGTGGGTTGCCTTTCAATCGGGACGACCGCGGCGGCCGGCCATGGGCAACGCTGTGCCCTCGTGGGATAGATGCGCCGTCTAGCGCGCCCATTCCCAGCATAGGACCTGGCCGCCGGACTGTCACTCGCCAGTTTTCTGGCAGTTTTCGCCCATTGCCCCCACAGGCCGCCCGAGACGGCCGGTCCCTGGCAGTGGCGAGCAGGGCGACGTTCCTGATTGGCGCATTTGCGGCAGGCGCGGGGTCGAATTGAGGCCCACAATGCCCACAGGCGCGGTGGCTGCGCCGTCTGCATCAACGATGACACGGGGCGGTTCAGGATGAGCGAGCGAAACACCACAACCCGGCGCACTCTGTTGCGGGCCGGGATCGGAGCTGCTGCGGGAATCGCGGCACCCTCCGTCATTACCGGGCGGGCCAATGCGGCG
>CAIPGK010000739.1 GCA_903864575.1 uncultured Chloroflexota bacterium | reverse complement strand
GGGGCGACCGCCGCCGCCACAAGGTGCGCCCCAGCGATGCGGTTCTGCAACGACTCCGCGTGGTACCAACCCATGCGCCCGAGGCCGATGATTCCAAATCCGATGCTCGCTGTCATGCCATCCTCCTGGAGCGGGTTCATGTCGATCGGCTCGGTGCGTTGGTCCTCGACCCGCGATCACGCGTCCAACAGCCACCCGGCAATCCGCTCCCCGACGACGACCGCCGGGATGTTCGTGTTCGCGCGGGGTATGACCGGCATGATCGAGCAGTCCGCAACGTACAGGTTGTCGATGCCGTGAACGCTGCCCCGCTCGTCCGTGACGGCCATCGGATCGGCAGCCGGTCCCATCGCGCAGGTGCCCACCGGATGGTAATAGTGGGCGCAGGTCGCATCGGCCCACGCTCCGAGGGCGCCCGCGCCAGTCACCATCGGACCGGGCGCGATTTCGGGGCCGACAAGTTCCCGAAGCGGGGAGGCCGCAATGATCTCCCGGGCACGCTCGATCCCGGCCAGCAGAACTGCCTTGTCGTGACCGTCGGCATCCTGCAGATAACGGTGATCGATGACCGGTCGGGCGTCTGGCTCCGCGCTGCGAAGTCGCACCGATCCACGCGATTTCGGCGTCATGCAGGCAATTGGGAATGCCCAGCGCCAGCCAGCTGAGCCGTCAGGCGCGGGTCCGCCAACCGGGTACATGTGCAAGTCGAAGCCAGCCGCTCCCGCCGGGTAGAGGGAGGAGCGGACCTTCGCGATCGTTTGCTCCTCAGGCATCCAGCGGGTCGCCGAAAACGAGAGCATTCGGGCTTCGAGGTCCGGCGTGCCGGAGTGGGTAAGGGACACGGACGGGTGATCGTGCAGGTTCCGACCGACCCCTGGAAGGACGTGTTGCGGGTCGATCCCCGCCTCCCGCAACTCGTCGGGGTCGCCAATGCCCGAGCGGAGCAGCACCACCGGGGATTCATAGGTTCCCGCCGAGACCACCACGCGGCCGCACGCAACCCGAAAGGGCCCATCCGGGCCGATGCCTTCGACGGCAACGACGCGCGCGCCATCGAGCAGCACCCGGCTCACCGGGGCGTTGCCGATCACCGAGAGGTTCTGCCGATCCCGCACCGGGTCGAGCCACGCGAAGGCCGTGTTCCACCGAGTGCCATCGAGGATATTGACCGGACTTGCGGCCATGCCTTGATCCTCGTCGAGGTCGTTGAGATCGGCGCTCAAGGGGATACCGGCCGCGCTCGCCGCATCGAGACATGCCTGCTGAAACGGTGTGATGTCATCCGCGCGCCACGTCTTGACGCGCATCCTGCGATTCGCCTCCCTGAACAATGGCAACAGATCGTCCGCGCTCCACCCGGGCAGGCCCATCGCTGCCCAGCCGTCGTAATCGACCCGCGAGCCCCAGATGGCGGCGCATCCGTTGTGGGATGAACAACCTCCGATCACGCGGGCCCGCTCGAACGGCACCACACGATCCTTGTAGGTCGCCTCGCTGTTGTAGCCGCCGTCGCAGCTGGTCCCGAGAGCGCTTGCGTCCTCGAGGTCCCTCGGCCAACGCCCGGAGCCAACCGGGCCAAAGTCTGGACCGGCCTCGAGAACCAGCACCGACTGGTCTGAGCGCTCGACGAGCAGGGCAGCCACTACCGCACCGGATGTACCGCCACCGATCACCACCGTATCGGCATACCGCGGGATCGCCATGCCTGTCGCCTCCCATTCGCCATGAATCAGTCAATCGTTCCGCGTCCGTCACATGATACGGCTCGCCCCGGAGATCCGGGACGAGCCGCAACCAATCAACCACCGAATTGGAGCCTACGCCTGCGGCGAAGTTCCCATCAAGCGGCGGAGAACAGTGGGCAGGATGCCGCCATTCCGGTAGTAGTTGATTTCCACCGGGCTGTC
>CAIPGK010000738.1 GCA_903864575.1 uncultured Chloroflexota bacterium | reverse complement strand
GTGCACGTTTCGCACGGCGATCATCGCGCCGAGAATGTCGTTCCAGGTCTGCGGATTCATCATCACGGCGTTCGGGAACATGCAGCCATCCCAGCAGATGTGCTGCATCGCCTTCGTGGGCGTGCCGTCGTCGTTGTTCAGCCAGTACCCGGCGTGCTTCAGGATGTCGAGACGGCCATTCGGGTCGTTGACGGTGCAGTGGCGGCCGGTCTTGTCGTGGCTGCCGGAGCCGAAGACCGTGCCGTCGTTCTGCGCGACGTGGAAGTCGATGGTCCACGGGCGGAGTTTGTCGACCATCTGCTTGTAGGCGCGGTCGAGCACCTCCTTGTCCGCCCAGTCGTAATCCTCGGGCAGCAGGCGGGCCTCGGGCGCGTTGGCGCCGAGGGTGTAGAGCATCGAGTGGGCCATGTCCGCCTGGAAGCCGAGCGTCTGGGGACGGCCGACCCGCTCGAGCAATTCGACCATCGCCTGCCAGGAGTGCATCCCGCCCCAGCAGATCTCGCCCTCGGCGGCGAGGCGCTCGCCGTAGGACTCCGCGATGTCGCACGCTTCATTGAAGGTGGCGGCCATCGCCGTCATCGCGGCCGCGGGGTCGGCGGCGTAGGCGTCCACGCCGGTGGCGGTATCGATGCGCACCACCCCCGACGGGCGAACTCCCATCTCCCGCAGCCAGGAGCCGATCCGGCAACTCTTCTCGACCGCCGCGAGAAACGCGGCCCGCTCCTCCTTCGACCCCATCGCCGACCCGCCGCCGACAGGCGGCCATACCGGCGCGACCATCGACCCGATCTCCAGCCCCATCCCGCCCACCTTCTCGGCCAGCGCCGCGATCTCCTCGCGGGTGCTGTCGATGCTGGTGTGTGGATCGGACATGTAGTGATCGACGCCGTCGAACTTGACCCCGTCGACCTCGGCCGCCGCGGTCAGCGCCAGCATGGTGTCGAGGTCGATGAACGGCTCCGAATCCGGTGCTCCCTTGCCGACGAGCCCCGGCCACATCGCGTTGTGCAGTTTCGGCCACTGGTGCGCCATGGCGCTTCCCTTTCCTCGTGGTTCAGGCCCGCGCCGGTCGCCATCGTACCGGTCGCAACATCGATTATGCCCCGCGATTTTCGCATGACGCGGAACGACGTGGGACACCGCGTCCGGCATTGGGGAAGGGAGGATGACGGACTGAGCGGCCATTTCCGCCGCGATGGCGCTCGCCGCCGCCAGCGACCAGCCAGCCGGGCAGGTCGGAACGCACCAGAGGTCAGCGGCTCCGGCCGAATCGCCGGAATGCGCGGGGCTGTGTCCCTCATCCCCAAACCCCTTCTCCCGCTGCTGCAGGAGAAGGGTTTGGGATGGGGGAACCCCTTGCCGCCCCTGAACCAATCTGTTTCCGTACTGTTGTCGCCGCGGATGACCGGGGTGCTCCCCTACCCCAGCCCCCCATTCAACGCCGCCGCCAGCATTTGCTGCCCGATCGGCATGGCGGCAAGGCTCCCACTCCCGCCCCGCTCGACCGTCACTCCGACGGCCAGCATCCGCGCATCATCCCCGGCGAAGCCGATGTACCAGCCGTGAGTCGGCTCGCCCTCTCCCGTCTCGGCGGTGCCGGTCTTGCCGCCGGAAACGTATCCCGGCACCGCGCCGCCCAGGATGCCGCCCTCGGTCACCGCCCATTCCATCATCCCGGCGACGGCCGCGGCGGTCTCCGGGCGGACGGGGCGCCGCCACACGGACGGCGAAACGCGCCACGCCTCCGCGCCGTCCGGCAGGGCCATCGACTCCACCAGCCACGGCCGCATCACCGTCCCGCCGTTCGCGATCCCGGCGGCCACGAGCGCCATCTGCAGCGTCGTCGCCAGCAGTTCGCCCTGCCCGAACGCGGTCTCCGCGACGGCCACCGGATTGTCCAGGAAGGACGGATCGCCGGACACCTGAGAGGGGGTCACCGGCAGATCGAAGGGAATCTCCGCGCCGAACCCCCACGACTCCGCGCCCCGCCGCAGGGCGTCGCCGCCGAGTTGGAGCCCGACCTGCGCGAAAACGACGTTGAGGGACCAGCCGAGCGCCTCGGTGAAGGTCCACACCTCCCGCGTCTCGTCTGGCCGGTTGTTCTCGGGGATGATGTGGCCATCGACGACCAGTTCCCCCACGTCCTCATACCCCGCCGCGGGATCGGTCAATCCCTGGTCGATGGCGGCGGCGGCTGTTATCACCTTGAAGGTCGATCCCGGCGGCCACGCGCCCTGCGTCGGGCGCAGCAGCAGGGGGGCGAAATCGTCCGCGACGTACCCGGCCCACGCCGCCTGCGCGGCCGCGCGCCCGTCATTGGACACGGTGTCCAGCACGTTCGGATCGACGCCCGGCGCAGTCGCCATCGCGAGCACCGCGCCCGTCCGCGCATCCAGCAGGACGACGCCGCCGGGACGCCCCATCAGCAACTCGTGCGCCATCCGCTGCATCCCGAGATCGAGGGACACCTGGAGATCGAGCCCCTGCCGGGGCCGCCCGAGCAGGTCGTCGAGCGCTCGCCGCCAACTCCCCGGCCCGCCGCGCCCGGACAGCTGGTCGTCGTAGGCCTGCTCCAGCGCCGACGCGCCATAGAGCAGCGGCGAGAAATACCCCACCACCTCGGCGGCGGCGAGGTCCGGTACGACACGCCGGTAGGTGGCTCCGTCCGACTCCGGCACGCTCTCGGCGAGGACGGCCCCGGCCCGGTCGCGAATCGTCCCGCGCTTCACCCGCAGTTCGCCCAGCGCCAGCCGCGGGTTGCCCAGCATGTCGCCGGACGCGGCATCCACCCCGCTGCGCCGGGAGATCGCCCCGGCCAGCACCACCTGCGTCCGGAGCAACTGCACCATCGCGACGACGAACAACGCGGCGAAAAACGTCCCCAGTTCCACCGTCGTCCGCGCCGTGACCGGCGTCTCCTTCGGCAGCCTCGGCCAGATCGCCAGCAGCAGCAACACCCCCGCAATTGCCAGCACCGCCAGCCATTGCAGGTCGCTGATCCTTTCTCCCGCCGCCATCCCGAGCGCGGCCGCGCCGATGGCCGAGAGCATCAGCGCGCGCCTGCTCGACACCAGGCTTTCATTGCCGCGTCCGCGAGGATCGTTCATGCCCCGGAGGGTACCACCGGGCACCCTGCGGGACATGAACGACTCGCTTACGCGGCGCCCAGCGGCGCCGTTGCCCGCGTCACCGTGCCAACGGATCGTCCGGGGTCATAGCACGTGGAACGTGGCGAGGCCTCACTGCACGCCGCTCAGCAGTGAACCGGCCATTTGCGCGCCCTGCATGCAGATGAGGACGAGGGCGACCCAGAAGAGTTGCTCCGACCGTCGCGAATCAAGAAAGAGTCGCGGGCCAAGGTATACCGAAATGAAAAAGATCATCGTCTGGAGCGTCGCCACGCCAAGCTGCCCGATGGACAGATGCGCGAAGATCAGTCTGCCGATGGCAAGCACCCCAGC
>CAIPGK010000737.1 GCA_903864575.1 uncultured Chloroflexota bacterium | reverse complement strand
TCCCGGCGCCTTCGCCAGCGCTTTCTCCACGCGGCGGACACAGGAGGCGCAGGTCATCCCCTCGACGGGGATCGTCAGTTCGGCGGTGGTGGCAGGTTGGGTGGCGCTCATCGGCCCGATCCAGTTCTCAATGGTTGCTGCTGTCGGGGCGTGTCCCCAACAGGATCATGATACCCCCATTGGGTATATTGTCAAGTGGTCGATCCGGAACCCGGTCTCGCGGGGATCACGCGTCACGCTATCCACGCTTGCGCAACGTACCAGACGGGGGTATTCTGCCATCCATGAGCGACCAGACCGATCCTTCCGCCAGCCGCCCAGCCTCCTACAGCGCCGACAAGGCGCGCATCCGCAACCGGTTGCGCCGCCTCGAGGGACAGGTCCGCGGCGTGCAGCGCATGGTGGACGAGGACGAGTACTGTCTCGACATTCTCACCCAGCTGTCGGCCGTGATCGCGGGGGCGCGGGCCACGGGGTTGCTGATCCTCGAGGATCACGTCCGCGGATGCGTCATCGACGGCGATCCCGATGAACGGGAAGCGACGCTCGCGGAACTGATCGAGGCCATCGAGCGGTTCAGCCGCACGGTGGGGTAGCATCGACGCTCCGGCGACGCCGCCGGAATCGCGATGACCGCCCGGAGCCTCCGCCATGCCCTTCGCCCGCAACGGCGACTTCGCCACCTGGTATGAGATCGAGGGCGACGGGCCCCCGCTCGTCATGTATCACGGGCTGACCGGCACCGGGAACCGCTGGCGCGACACCGGCCATGTCGCGGGCCTGCGCGACCGGTTCACCCTGCTCCTGCTCGACGCGCGCGGCCACGGAAGGAGCAGCAAGCCGCACGACCCCGCGCTCTGCACCCGCCGCCAGCGCGCCGCCGACGTGATCGCGGTGCTCGACGCCGAGGGGATCGACCGCGCCTGCTACTGGGGCCACTCACTCGGCGGCATGGTCGGATTCACCCTCGGGCACGATTTCCCGGACCGGGTGGCGGGGCTGGTCCTGACCGGCTACAACCCCGCGCCGATGCCGCCCGCCGAGCAGGAGGAAGTCGCGTCGTGGATCGCCGGTCTCCAGGGGGGGATGGAGTCGTTCGTCTCCGGGTATGAGGCCGCGCACGGGGCGCTCGACCCCGTCACCCGCGCGAAGTGGCTCGACAACGACCATCTCGCCCTCGTCGCCAGCATGGAGGCGTGGGTCGCGGGCAGCGACGGTTCGCAGGCGCGGGAACTCCCGGCCATCGCCGCGCCCACCCTCCTGCTGGTCGGCACGGAGGAGCCATTCTTCGATTCCGTCCGCGCCGCCGCGGAAACGATGCCCGACGCGCGGTTCGTGCCGCTCGACGGGTTCGACCACTACCAGACCTTCGTCCGCGCCGATGCGGCGCTCCCCCACGCGGTTCCCTTCCTTGAGCAGGCGGCGGCGCCCTTCATCGGCTGACCGGGCGCCGCTGCGGCTGGCGCTGGCGCTGGCGGGAGCAGGATCGCCGCGATCTCGGGGGATATGACGCCGGGATGCGGCGAGGCTTCGGGAAGGAGCGGCGTGCAGGCGGAGGAGCTGCATCGCATCCTGCCGTATCCCGCCAGCGCGCACGGTCGGGCATGAATGCACAATATCGCCGGGCCAAAACCGGTCCAAAACGGCGTACCTCCTTGCTGCAGGGAGTGGCCCTGCGGAACGGAGGATCAGATGCCCGAACCGGAAGCACGATCAGGCCCGGCGGCAACGGCCGCACACGAAGAGACCGGGGAACGCCCCGCCAGCCCCGAACCGGGCGGCGGGGCGAAATCTTGCCCATCGCCGTTGCCATGGCCTGCACCCTGGCCGGAGCAGCAGTTGCAGGGGATGTCCAACGACCTGCTGGCGCAGGAGATCACGGGGTGCTGGGGCGAACTGGAGCTGATCTGGGACGCCACCGAGCGACGGATCTTCCAGCAGTACGCCGCGCAACTGGAGATGGAGCGACGGCGGCGGCTGGCCGGGGGCGCGGTGTTCCAGACCCCGGTCTCGGCCGCGGCGGCGCCCGTGCCTTCCCGGGGGAGCGGGAACGTGTCGCGACTGGCAGCGGTGAAGCGGGATGTCATCGCCGCCGGGGCGGTCCCGGAGCTGATGGAAAGGATGGGGATCGGATTGCTGGGCGAGCTGCGCGGCAACCGGCGGCGCTGCCGTTGCCCCTACCCCGGACACGAGGACCTGCGGCCCTCGGCGGTGGTCTATCTCGATCAGGCCCGGCTGCACTGTTTCGGCTGCGGGCGCGGGGGGGATGTGTTCGACCTGCTGGTGCTGACCGGCCACGCCCGCACGCTGATGGATGCCGCGCGGCTGGCGACGGCGGTCATCGCCCGGATGACGGACCTCGACGCCGACGAACCGGCATGACCGGCGGCGGCTCGCCGAGAGGAGGACGCAGATGCTCGCGACATGGAGCCGGGAGCGGCGCGAACGGGACGCCGCGAAGACCCGGGCCGTTTTCGGCGCGTTGAGCCCGGTGGCGGCCGACCTGCTGCACCTCGCGCAGGAGCAGCCGAGCCGCTTCCTCGCGGCTGCGCTCGGGCAGGAGGGGCTGCTGGAGCGCATCGCCCGCTGCGAGGGATCGGACGAGGACTGGCTGGCGATGACGTACTACCTCGCCCGCACCGGGGCGCTGCGCTTCGAGGTCGCCGATCTCCGGGATGCCGCGGGCGAGGAGGCGCTGCGGCAGGGGCCGTCATCCCCGGCCATGCCGCCCACCGCGCGGGAGACGGATCGGGACGCGCGCGATGCCGGCAACCGATGAACGATCGACCACAGGAGCGATGACCA
Source organism: uncultured Chloroflexota bacterium (assembly GCA_903864575.1). Taxonomy (GTDB): domain Bacteria; phylum Chloroflexota; class Chloroflexia; order Thermomicrobiales; family UBA6265; genus CADCWF01. Next base: position 1,480 of record CAIPGK010000737.1, on the reverse strand, counting down.
TGACGAACCCCATGACCCCGGCCGCGTCCGGAACCACCGGCGCCGGACCCGGCAACGGCAACGGCAACGGCAGCGGCAGCAACAACGGCGATGATTTCACGACCGCCCGCAGGATGGACGATCTCCGCGCGGTGCTGGACGAACTGGCGGCGCTCGAGCGGGCAACTCCCACCGGCGATCCTGCAACGTGGCCCGCTGGCGCGGCATGGGCGTCGCTGGGGGAGATTCCCGGCGCGCCCCCGGAGGTGGCCCCGCCCCACCCGGCCCCGGCCAACGCCCCGATTGCCCCGGCCCATGCCCCGGCCAATCCCCCGGCTGCGCACGGGCGAGACGAGCGCCGCCCCGGCGCCCGCGCCAAGTTCGACGACACCGCCCCGGCGTTCCCGGTGGACGCGTTGTCCCGGCCGCTGGCGGACCTGGTGCGGGAGGGGGCGGCGGCCTTCAACCTGCCACCCGACTTCATCGCCGTGCCGCTGCTGCCGCTGGCGGCGGCGGCCATCGGCAACCGGGTCCGGCTCGAGATCAAGCCGGGGTGGACGGAATATCCCATCATCTGGGCGGTGATGATCGGGGAGCCGGGCACCGGCAAGAGTGCCGGGCTGACCCTCGCGCGGCACCCGCTGGCGGCGGTCCAGCGGGCGGCGATGCACCGGTATGCCGAGGAGCGCGCCGCCTGGGAGCAGGGCGGAGAGCACGGCGCGGAACCCGCCCCGGACATCCTCTCCACCACCGACGCCACCCTCGAGGCCATCGTCTCGCTGCACCGCCGCTCGCGCGGGCTGGTGGTGATCCGCGACGAGGTGGCAGGCTGGGCGACCTCCATGGACGCCTACCGCAAGGGTGGCGACCGCCAGACCTGGCTCACCCTGTGGTCCGGCGGCGAGGTGCGGGTCGATCGCAAGACCTCGGAACCGGTGACCATCGCCGAACCGGCCATCTCCGTTTGCGGCGGCGTTCAGCCGGACCGGCTCGCCATGCTGCTCGGCGAACGCGGGGTGCAGGACGGCTTCGCGGACCGCTTCCTGCTCTCCCGCCCCGATGTGGGACCGCCGCGCTGGAGCATGGAGCAGATCGCGCCGTGGACCATCGACGAGGCGGCGAAGCTCTTCGCGGCGCTGCGGCCGGCGGATGCCCCGGTGGTGACCTGCCGCTTCTCGCCGGAGGCGCTGCGCCGCTGGGCGGCGTGGTACGACATGAACGGCGCGAGGCAGGCCGCGGCGGCAGGTTTCGAGCGCGGCTGGCTGGCGAAGGGACCGCGCCATCTCGCCCGGCTGATCCTGATCCTCCACGCCACCGACCAGCCGCGCGCGGAGGATCTGCCGATCGCCCCGCAAACGGTCGAGCGGGCGATCCTCCTGCACGACTACTTCCACGGCCACGTGCAGGCGCTGACGCCGGAGATCGAGCCCGGCCTGGAGGGGCTGGAAATGCGGATCTGGACGGCCCTCGACGCCGCCGGACCGATGGGGCTGAGCAAGAC
>CAIPGK010000736.1 GCA_903864575.1 uncultured Chloroflexota bacterium | reverse complement strand
GGTCTTCCTTCGCTATGGATCAGCGACAAGCATCAAAAATTGGGACGCAGTCGCCTGCGTCAACCCGCGAATCCTACCAGACCTCCAGCCTCGCCTCAACCCCACCCCGCCGGTCGTGGCACAATCGCCTGCATTGAAGCCGACGAATCACGCCATCCGGCAGACCGATCACTCATGAGCGAACAGGACCGCCAGCCCGTCCCTCTCCGCCTGCGCACCTGGCCGACCTGGCCCCGCCCCGGCGTTCCGATCGCCATGGCCGATTGGCAGCATCCCCGGCAGCCCCCCGCCGAGCAGCGCGGCTCGCTTGTCCGCAGCGCCGGCATCGTCGCCATCGCGTTCGTCCTCAGCCGCATCCTTGGGCTGGTCCGGGAGGTCATCCTTTCCCGGATGTTCGGCACCTCCCCGGAGTACAGCGCATACGTCTCCGCCTTCCGCATCCCGGACCTGCTGTTTCTCATCATCATGGCTGGCTCCTTCGGCTCGGCCTTTATCCCGGTCTTCTCGGGTCTGATCGGCAAGAACGAACGCGACGATGCCTGGCGCCTCGCCTCGACCGTGCTCAACCTCTCGGCCATCGCACTGGCAATCGCCGGGGCTCTCTGCTTCGTTTTCGCCGGGCCGATCGTCACCGGAATCGTCGCCCGGGGAGCCGATCCGGGAGTGCAGGAAATCACCATCACCTGCATGCGGATTCTCCTCCTCTCCCCGGTCTTTCTCGGCCTTGGCATTGCCGCAAAGGGCATCCTGGAAGGGCAGGACCAGTTCACCCTCCCGGCTTTCGCCCCGGTCGTCTACAACATCGCAACGATCCTCGGCGCGGTGCTTCTTGGTCCGCGGTACGGCGTCTACGGCGTGGCTGTCGGCGTTGTCATCGGCGCGATCTGCCATATTGCGATCCAGATTCCGGGCCTCGTTTCATCGGGCATGACATGGCGTCCGACCGTCGATCTTTCGACTCCCGGGCTCCGGGAAGTCGGCCGCCTGCTTGGCCCGCGGGTCATTGGCCAGGCCGCCTTCCAGATCAACTTCATCGCCGTCACCAGTCTCGCCTGGCGCTCCGGCGAACAGAGTGTCTCCGCCCTCAACTACGCGTGGCAATTGCTGATGCTCCCTCACGGCGTGCTCGCGCTCTCGATTTCCACGGTCGTCTTCCCGACGATGGCCCGCCTCTGGGAATCCGGGGACCGCGACGGCATGCGCGCATCCTTCGCCCGCGCCCTGAAACCGCTGCTCTTCCTCTCCGCTCCCGCCGCGATCGCGCTCTTCTTCTTCCGAACCTCCATCGTGCAAACCCTCTTTCAGGGCGGCGCGTTCACCGGAGAGAGCACCAAACTCGTCACCGCCCCGCTGGCATGGTTCGCGGCCGGCCTCGTCGCCTATGCCGCCGTCGAGGTGCTCACCCGCGCCTTCTACGCCATGCACGACACCGCGACCCCGGTCGCGGCTGGCATCTTCATCATCGTCCTGAATATCGCTCTCGGCGCAGCCCTCGTGAACCGGTATGGCTATGTCGAACTCGCCTTCGCCCTGAGCCTGACGACCACCATCGAAATGCTGATCCTCCTCGCTGTGCTGCGAACCCGGCTCGGCGGCATCGGGCCGTCCGAGGTCGCGTGGCTCGGCAAGGTCGCGCTCGCGTCGCTCGTCATGGCCGTCATCTGCCTGCTGCTCGCCCCACTCAGCGACCGTCTGACCACCCCCGGCGAGTTGCCCCGCATCCTGCAGGCGCTCATCTTTCTCGTGATGCTCGGCATTGCAGGCGCGGTCTACATGGCGGCATCCTGGGCGCTCAAGATCCCGGAACTGCGGATGGCGGCACGCCAGATACTCTCCCGCCTCCCCGGCGGCGGCAGGTTCGCGTCCCGCATCTGACCGCGAACGACGAACAAACGCGTAACTCGGCGGTCCACCCCGGAAATGCCGCTATACTCACCACGCATCTCGCGCGGCGACGGATACGGAACGACATGGCTGACGCACCCGAACTCGACCAGACGCACATTCGGAACTTCTCGATCATCGCTCACCTCGACCAAGGAAAGTCAACGCTGGCCGACCGCCTGCTGGAAAAGACCTCCACGGTTCAGGTGCGGGAGATGGTCGATCAATTGCTCGACTCGATGGACCTCGAGCGGGAAAAGGGCATCACCATCAAGGCCCGCGCGGTCCGCATGCGCTACACCGCGCGCGATGGGCAGGAATACGAACTCAACCTCATCGACACTCCCGGCCACGTCGACTTCTCCTACGAAGTTTCACGCAGCCTCGCCGCCTGTGAGGGCGCGTTGCTGGTCGTGGACGCCGCGCAGGGCATCGAGGCGCAGACGATGGCCAACGTCTACCTTGCCCTCGAGCAGGATCTCGCCATCGTCGCGGTCATCAACAAGATCGACCTGCCGAACGCCGACCCCGAAAAGGTGATGAAGGAGGTCGGCCAGTTCATCGGCCTGCTGGACGACGAGATGATTCCCGCATCGGCAAAGACCGGCCTCGGCATCGAGGAGATTCTCGAGGCGGTCGTCGCCAAGATGCCGCCACCGACCGGCAAGGTCGGCGCACCTGCCCGCGCACTCATCTTCGACAGCCACTACGACGCCTACAAGGGCGTGATCGCCTACGTGAAGGTCGTCGACGGCCGGATCGATTCAGGCGAGCGCATCCTCCTAATGTCCACCGGCAAGGAGGCTGACACCCTCGAGGCGGGCTTCTTCAATCCCAACATGACCCCGGTATCCAGTCTCGAGACCGGCGAGGTCGGCTACATCGCCACCGGACTCAAGGCCGTCGCGGACGTCCAGGTGGGTGACACCATCACCACCACCGCCAACCCCGCGACCGAAACGCTGCCGGGCTACCGGCCGGCCAAACCGATGGTGTTCGCCGGTCTCTACCCAACCGTCTCGGACGAGTACCCGCTCCTCCGCGACGCCCTCGAACGCCTGCGCCTGAACGATGCGTCCCTCACCTTCGAGCCGGAAAGCTCGCTCGCCCTTGGCTTCGGCTTCCGTTGCGGGTTCCTCGGTCTGCTCCACATGGAGATCATCCAGGAGCGGCTCGAGCGCGAATACAACCTCGACCTCCTCGCCACCGCGCCCAGCGTCGAGTATGAGGTTGTCATGCACGGCGGAAAGGTCGTGAAGGTCGACAACCCGGCCGAACTTCCCAATCCGGGCGAGATCGAGGAAATCCTTGAGCCGTGGATGGACATCTCGGTGATCGTTCCTTCCCGCTACATCGGCGCGGTGATGGAACTCGTCACCGGCCGCCGCGGCCTGTACAAGGAGATGGTCTACCTCGACGAGGACCGCGTGCATCTCAAGTTCGACATGCCCCTTGGCGAACTGATCATCGACTTCTACGATCAACTCAAGAGCCGCACGCAGGGCTACGCGTCGCTGGACTACCAGTTCAAGGAACTGATGCCCTCCGATCTGGTCAAACTCGATGTGCTGGTCAACGGCGCCGCGGTGGATGCTCTTTCGCTGATCTCCCACCGGGACGATGCGTACTCGCGTGGGCGGGAACTCGTCAGCACCTTGCGCGGCCTCATACCCCGTCAGCAGTTCGACGTGCCCGTTCAGGCCTCCATCGGCAGCCGCATCATTGCCCGCGAAACCATCAGGGCATTGCGGAAGAATGTTCTCGCCAAGTGCTATGGCGGCGACATCTCCCGCAAGCGCAAGCTGCTCGAGAAGCAGAAAGAGGGCAAAGCCCGGATGAAGATCGTCGGCAACGTCGAGATTCCCCAGGAGGCCTTCATGGCTGTCCTGAGCCTCGGCGGCGACAAGGCGACCGCTGGAAAGGCCTGATCCCCCATGCCGGGCTCCATCACCGTCGCGGGGACCGGCCCCGGCGATCCGGGCGCGCTCACCGCCGCAGTCTCCGCCGCCTACGACAGGGCGGAGCGCATCATCCTGCGCACCGCCATTCACCCGTGGCTCGCGATCACCGGCGACCCGCGCTGCGAGTACTGTGACGATCTCTACAACACGCTGCCGACGTTCGATGCGGTCTACCTTGCCGTCGTCGAGCGTGTCATCGCCGCGGCGCAGCAAGCAACCGGCGAAGTGGTGTACGCCGTACCGGGCCATCCGCGTTTCGGCGAGCGCACCATCGATCTGCTGGTCTCCCGCGCTGCTGAGGAAAACATCCCGGTCCGCTTCCTTCCCGCGGTGAGCTATGTCGACGCCGTCGCCACTGCGCTTGGCATCGACCCGATGGCGGCGGGACTCCAGCTCCTCGACGCCCTCGACTTGCAAGCCGCCCTGGAGGCAGACCCCTTCTCCGGCGGCCAGTACTCGATCGACCCGACTCGGCCTCTGTTGATCGCCCAGGTCTACGACCGCCGGGCCGCCGCTGAAACGAAACTGCGCCTCTCCCGCTGCTACCCTGACGACCACCCGATCGTGATCCTCATCGCTGCCGGAGTGCCTGAGGCCGAGGGCACAATCCACTGCGCGTTGTACGAACTCGACCGGCAGCCAGTCGATTACCTGACGAGCGTGTGGATCCCGCCCGTTGCGGACCTCGCCGCAACCCGCTCCGCCGCCACCTTGCAGCGAATCTCCGCACGCCTCCGCCGAGAGGACGGTTGCCCGTGGGACCGAAAGCAGACCCACGCGTCCCTCCGCCAGGCCGTGATCGAGGAGGCCTACGAGGTCGTCGACGCCATCGATGGCGGCGACCCTGACGAATTGGCCGAGGAACTCGGCGATCTGCTGTTGCAGGTCGCCCTCCACTCCCAGATCGCCGAAGAGATGGGCGAATTCATCCTCGAGGATGTCTACGACCACATCAACCGCAAGCTCGTCCGCCGCCATCCCCATGTGTTTGGCGACGTCGTGGCGAACACCCCCGGCGAGGTTGTCCAGACGTGGGACGCCGTGAAGCAGAAGGAGCGCGTGGCGGCGGGCAAGCCGGAGAAGCCGAGGCACCCGCTCGACAAGCTTCCCCGCTCGATGCCGGCGCTGCAACGAGCCCGCACGCTGCTCGGCCCACGGAAAGGAGACGGCGAACTGGATGCCGATCCCGGCGCGCTTGCCGCCGCCGGTGCGACAATTCTCGCCGCCATCGAGCAGTCGCTAGCCGCCGGGGTGGACCCTGAGCAGGCCCTGGAGCACGCCTTGCGGCTCCGCTACGCACCGAAACCCGAAGACGCACCGGAGGGAACCGATTCGTGACCGACCAGACCACGACCGCCGCCAGCCGCATCACCTGCGGCTCGCTCCGTCTCGATGATGCCGGCAAGACCGTCACCCTCCAGGGGTGGGTCCATCGCCGTCGTGACCTCGGCGGCCTGATCTTCATCGACCTGCGGGACCGATATGGCCTGACCCAGATCGTCTTCAACCCCCAGGACAACCCCGCCACTCACGCGCTTGCCAGCGATGTCCGCAACGAATATGTTCTGCGGGCTGTGGGCAACGTTCGGCCCCGCCCGGAAGGCACCATCAATCCAAAACTTCCGACCGGCGAGATCGAGGTCGAAGTCACCGATCTCGACATCCTGAATGTCGCGAAGACGCCTCCCTTCGAGATCAACCAGGAAGGCGAGGTCGATGAGAACGTCCGGCTCCGCCATCGCTATCTCGACCTTCGCCGGGCGCGGATGCAGCGAAACGTGCTGCTGCGGCATGAGATGGTCAAGTTCATGCGGGAGTTTCTCTATGCCCGCGACTTCATCGAGGTCGAGACGCCGAATCTCATCAAGTCCACCCCCGAGGGTGCGCGCGACTTCCTCGTGCCCAGCAGCGGCTTCCCCGGCAACTACTATGCGCTTCCCCAATCGCCGCAGCAGTTGAAGCAACTCCTGATGGTGGCTGGCTACGACCGCTACTTTCAGGTCGCCCGCTGCTTCCGCGACGAGCCGCAGCGCGCCGACCGCCAGCCGGAGTTCACCCAGCTCGACATCGAGATGTCCTTCGTCCAGCAACAGGACGTCATGTCGCTGATCGAGGAGCTCTACATCGACCTGATCGGCAAATACTCCAGCAAGCACCTTCAGCAGGTTCCCTTCCCGCGCATCACCTACGCGGAGTCCATGCGACGCTTCGGCAATGACCGGCCCGACCTCCGCTTCGGCGTCGAACTGCAGGACCTGTCCGACGCCCTCCGCGGCACGGGATTCAACGCCTTCGCCCAGACCCTGGCCGGCGGTGGTCAGGTCAAAGCCATCGTGGCTCCGGGTTGCGCCGACTATACCCGCCGTGAAATCGACGAACTGACCGAGATGGCGAAGCGCTCCGGGGCGAAGGGGCTCGCCACCATCGCGGTCAAGGCCGACGAAATCCGCAGCCCGATCGCCAAGTTCCTCTCCCCCGATGAACTCGTCGCGATGACCACCGGCATCGGCGCGGCCCCGGGAGACCTGGTGCTGGCCGTGGCTGACAGCCCGTCCGTCGTCGCCAAAACCCTCTCCGCGCTCCGAACCGAGATCGGCTCTCGGCTCAACCTCGCGGACCCCACCGAGTTCGCCTGCTGCTGGGTCTACGAGTTCCCGATGCTCGAATTCAACGAGGACGAGAATCGCTGGGAAGCCACCCACAACCCATTTTCCGGATTCCTGGAAGAGGACGCCCACCTGCTCGATTCCGCCCCGGAAAAGGTCCGCGCCAAGCAGTATGACCTCGTCGGCAACGGAAACGAACTGGGCGGCGGCAGTGTCCGCAACCACCGCCGGGCCGACCAGGAGAAGCTCATGCAGCTTATGGGATACCCAAAGGAGGAGCTCCACGCCCGCTTCGGCGCGCTGCTGGACGCCCTCGACTACGGGGCTCCTCCGCACGGCGGCATAGCGATGGGCATCGACCGTATCGTCATGCTGCTGGCCGACGAGGGCAACATTCGAGAGGTCATCGCGTTTCCCAAGAATCAGCGGGGAATTGACATGATGTTCGAGGCGCCGAACCGGGTCGAGCAGTCCCAGCTCGACGACCTCGGCATCGTCCTCGACCCAAAGAAGATCGTCGCCCTCTGGGACTAGGCCTGCCTCGAACCACTTGCATCATCATCCAAAATGCAGTGAGGGATCCCGTTCAGCCCTGACCGGCTGCGGGATCCCTCATTCGGTCAGGCGCTGCTCCCGCTGCCGCCACAACGAACGCCCTCACCTCGAACCCCGTTCCTCCTCCGGGGGAGCGCAGGTCTTTAGCGCCGGATTCGATGCCAGCGCTGGCGAAAAGCTCCGTCTCCCGCTGTGGCAGGAGAAGGGGCTGGTGGATGATGGCCTTCCGGGGATGAGGCTGGCGCAGGTGAAGGCCAGGATTTCCCTACCCCTCCTGCCCCCGATACCCCATCTCCCACAATACCTCACGGGCCACGGTCGCCTCATCCCACGGCCGCTTCTCGCGGCCCCAGATGATGCTGCCCTCGTGCCCCTTCCCCGCAAGCAGCACGCAATCCCCCGGCTCGGCCATGGCGAGCGCGCGGACCACGGCGTCCCGCCGCTCGGTGTCACGGAAAAGATTGCGCCCCTCGACCGCCCCGGCATCGAGCGCGCCGCGGGCGATGTCGTCGATGATCGCGTCTGCATCCTCGTAGCGAGGGTCCTCGCTTGTTATGACCGCAATGTCCGCAAGACGGGCAGACACCGCGCCCTGCAACGGGCGTTTCTCCCGGTCCCGCTCCCCGGCGCTGCCGAACACGCAGATCAGCCGCCCGGCAGGAAAGAGCCCGCGCAGCAACGTCAGGACCTTGTCCATCGCCTCGGGCGTGTGCGCGTAATCGACCACGACCGAAAATGGTTGGCCTTCGTCGATCAACGCCATCCGGCCCGGGACGGCGGGCGCTTGCCGCAACCCTTCCGCCACCTGGTCCAGCGAGAGACCCTGCGCCAGCGTAATCCCGCCGCGCAGAGCGCGTTCGCCACGTTGAACCCGCCGATCAGGGGCAGGCGAATATCCACACCGCCCCAGTCGGATGTTTCCAGCCGGAAGCGACTCCCGGAACCATCGGACACCGTCCCGACTGCCCGCATCGCCGCCTCACCCCCAGACGAGCTGTAGGTCAGCATCTGCGCCCCGGCTGCATGAGGGATCATCGCTCGCGCCCCCTCATCGTCGAGATTGACCACCGCCACGCCGCCAGCCGCGCCGATCCGATCGAACAGGATGCCCTTCGCGTTCCAGTAATTCTCCACCGTGCCGTGATAGTCGAGATGCTCGCTGGTGATGTTCGTCACCGCGCCAATGGCAAACGACACGCCATCCAGCCGGTGCATCGCCAACCCGTGCGAGGTCGCTTCCAGCGTGGCGCGCCGGATTCCCCGATCGGCCATGATCCGCAAGTAGCGCTGGATATCTGCCGACTCGGGGGTGGTTTGCCGTGTGGCGTGAAGATCCTCTTCGTCGCCGACGCGGATCGCCACCGTCCCGATCAGCCCTGTCCGCTCTCCGGCCCGACGCAGGATGGCATCGGTGATAAAGGACGCGGTCGTCTTGCCATCGGTGCCGGTTACTCCCGTGACGGTCAGGCTCCGCGATGGATCGCCGTAGAACGCCGTCGCCAGTTCGGCAAGCGAGGCGCGGCTGTCCCGCACGATGATCTGCGCGACCGGCAACGGCAACTCCCGCTCGACCAGCAGCAACGAGGCTCCACGATCCACGGCGGAGGCTGCATACGCATGCCCGTCCAGATCCGCGCCGACGAGCGCGGCAAAGCACCAGCCAGGCTTCACGAGACGAGAGTCGTAGGCGAGACCTTTCGCGGCAGTCTCGGGTTCTCCGACAAGCCGGGAACCGGAAACCGCCGCGGCAAGCGCCCCGGCAGTCGAGAGCATCTGCACGTCCATTGGGGTCTATCCCTGTCCGCGATAGTACTTGCGCGCCAGGCCCGGCAGAATCGGCACGTAGCGGCGCTCCAACGTAGGCGGGTGCGCGACGATCCGGCCGCCGAAGCGCACCTTGAACTCGTACAGGCCGCGCCAGTCGTCGCCCTTCGTGCCGGCGAGGAGCGCGCCATCGTCCGTTTTCGTCGTCTCCGGATCAGTCGCGGGGATCCCCCAGAGATCGTAGACCGCATACCCCTGCTCGCGCGCCCAGCGCATCCCTTCGTACTGAAGGGCGAATCCCGGGCCGTGGGAGCGATGCTCGGTCGAGGAAGCTCCGTAGAGGTAGATTGCCTCGTCGCCGAACCCGGCGACGATCATCGATGCTGCCGGGGTCCCGTCAGCGAGCCGTGCAACCAGCAGCACGCTGGAGCCGGGGAAGGCCGCCAACACGTCGCGATAGTAGTCCTTCGAGTGAATGCCGAATTCATTCCGGGAGGACGTGTCCTCCATCAGCGAGTAGAACGCCTCCATCCCCCCCGAGTCCGGATCCTCCGGGCGAACGGTGACTCCCTTTCGCAAAGACAGGCGGACGTTGTAACGCGTCTTCTGATGCATCCCGGCGAGGAGCGCCTCATCGTCCAGCAGCGGCACCTTGACGGTTCGCGGCGGTTGAATATGCGCTGGGCCGGGCACAAGCTTGCGTTCAATCCGATCCAACGGTAACGGCCGGTCAGGCTCGAGAATTACCGAAATGGCGCGGCGCCCCCGGCAGACTGAATCGATCTCGGAGAGCAAATCCGCCATCAGGTCCGGGTCGCCCGCGGTGAGCGCAGGCCCACGCGGCACATACGCCATGGTGACGGGACCGCGGTGCTTGAAGAGAATCTGGGCTGAGCCACTCTCTCCGTTTCGCCGCGTCTGCGCCCGACCGACCGACCACCCATGCCGGGCCTTGAACTCACCCCATCGCCACGACTGCAGCAAATGGCCCCGCGCCGCAAGGATCGCCGTATCCCACGCGGCAGCCTCGGGAGTGCCTGTCGCGCCGGCGGCGTCCCGGACGAATGTAGTCACAGTCCGATCTCGCCGATAGCGAATGCCGCCTCTTCCAGCGCGGCCTGAATCGCCTCGGCATCGGCCTCTTCAGCATGCGCCGCAATGGTTTCGAGCGCCCGCTTTGCCGACTTCGAGCCGATCTCGCCAAGCGCGGCGATTGCGGCGTGGCGAACCTCGACATCCTCCTCGCCATCCATCGCGGCGAGAAGTTCGGCAACGGCCGCATCGCTCCCGATCGTGCCCAGTGCCCGCGCCGACTCGTAGCGCAGCTGGGCATCCTCGCTGGCAAGTTCCTCCAGCAGGAATGGTAGCCACATCTTGTCGTGCGTGCGGCCCATCGCGAAGAGCGCGCTGCCGATCCGGTCGTGCTCACCGGAATCGTAGGCGTCGCGGATGAGCTCCGAGACCTCCTCGCCGCCGAACACGGCCGCCGACTCCAGGGCGATGCGCTGCACCAGCGGATCCTCGCCGTCATCGGTGGCGATCGACATCAGTCGCTCACGGACGCGGTCGGTCACGTCTTCCGCGAGGTCCCCGGCTTCGGCGAGGAGCGCGAACGGCGCGAGCGACCGAGCGGCCTCCGCGCGAACATCAGGGGACGGATCGTCACGCAGAAGATCGAGCAGCGGGGTCACGAGCGCTTCGTCGTCGTCGCCCCAGAGCGCCTGAAGCGCGCGCTGGCGCACCACCGCGTCCTCGTCGCGCATGGCAACGCGAACCGATCGGCCGAAATCGAGATCGAACCGCTCCTCGGTCAACTCCTCCATCACTTCGAGGATGCGTCGCCGCGTCTCGACCGGGAGAGCAGGCCATGCGGACGCGAACGTCCGCGCTGCCGTACGTCCGAGATCGCTCAACGCCGCGACATCAGCCTCCCGCACGACACCACTGTCGAATGCCGCCAGGGAGCCCGTCGCGGGCTCCGCAGGCGGCGTCGCAAGGATCGCGGGAATGTCGGAATCGAGATCCTCGAGTTCGTCCAGTTCGACCAGATCGTCGAGATCGATCTCTGGTTCCGGATCGATCTCGACGTCCTCATACTCGTCCTCGTTACGGGGTCGTTCCGGGAACATAGGTGTAGGCATCCTGGCCCTCTGGATCGCGCGAAAACGCGCCGGTGTCGTCATTTTCGAGCGTCGAGCGCAGCAGCGTCGCGGACATCGGCCGCTCGACATTGACCCCCGCAAGCAGGGTGGTGAACTCTGCGGAGTAGTTGGCGTCGCGAATCTCGCCGACTCGCTCGAAGGTCGCGGCGACCACGGCCTCGGCGCGGCGCCGGACCTTGTCGTCCAGCGGCTTCTCGCCATTCAGGCGGCCGAAGCGCTCCTCGGTCAGCAGCATCCCGCCCTCCACGCCGCACGCGTAGGTCGTCGGTCGGAACACATACCGCTGCTGCGCGCGGCGGTCATCGAGTTCGAGCAACCGGGCGCTCGTCCCGGACTCGGGAATGTACTCGACCCGGTAATGTCCATCGTTGTCGGTGCGACTGATCGAAAGAACGGCTCCTGGAACGAGGTTCTCGGTGTAGAAGTCGTCCAGTCCAAGGATGAACCCGCCCCGATTCGGCGTCGGGTAACGAAGCTCCACGAGGTACGTGGTGTAGGACTGCGGACATTCGAACGTCAGCACGACCCCGCGCTGGTTCGGCAGCAACGGAGCCGGAAGCAGCCGCTGGATTTCCGCGTCATACGGCAACAGTCCATGGTTGTACTCGAAGAACGTCAGCGTATGGTCCAGCGACTCGAGCGACCGATACTGGATGGCAGCCGGCGTCTCGTCGAGCAGGTAGCGGTAATCCGTGCCGAGTTCGTTCGGCTTGCGGCGACTCGTGCCGATCTGCGCCAGCCCGGTCGTCGACCAGAAGCGCTGGTTGGCGGTGCCGACGAACTCGAATTCCTTCTCCCGCGAGAGCCGAAAATCGACCGCGAACCGCGTGAGATCGAATTCCGGTGAGCCAACGCGCACCCCGAGCACGTCTTGGGCCAGCATGTCGTCAGTCATCGGCTGCTCCTGCTCCTGCAGGTATTCGCGCAGCCGGCGCAAGTCACCGCGGCTGAACCGCGGAACCCGCTCCTCCATCATCCACTGCTCACCAAAATTCGCGATGCGCGGGTCGGCAAGCAACCGGTCGCGAATCGCAGACGCCACGGCAAGATCGTCCACTCCCGTGACATCCGTCGGCAGGATCGTCGGAATGGTGATGGTGCGGGCAGGAGCGGCAACCGGCGCCGCGGGAGCGGCCGGCTCCTCGGCAATCTCGGCCACCTCCTCGACCAGCATCGGGACCTCGATGACTTCCTCCGCCTCGATCAACTCGTCGTCGTAAGATGTGTCGGCTTCAAGATCCTCGAGGGTGATGCGGTCGCCGATCGTCGCCCACCCGGAGTCGATCTTCAGTCGCTCGCGCTGGGGCAGCGTCGAGTGCTCCGGCTTGGGCAGCGGAGTTTTGAGCCGTTGCTTGAAATCGTGCGGCGACGGCGCATCGCCAGCCACCGGACGGCGGCCGGCGCGGGTCGTAACGACGAGCGTCACGTCGTCGACCTGCTCCAGCGCGAACATGGCCGGGTTGGCCTCGATCGCG
>CAIPGK010000735.1 GCA_903864575.1 uncultured Chloroflexota bacterium | reverse complement strand
GCGGAATGATCCCCAGGCGCAGTGAAACCCGGTGAACATGCGTGTCCACCGGCATCGCGGGAAGTCCGAGGCTGAAGAGCAGCACACATGATGCCGTCTTCGGCCCGACGCCGGGCAGCGCGGTCATGCCTGCTCGCGCGTCCTTCAGGCTGAGCGGCACAATCCAGTCGAGCGTCAGGGCTCCATGATCGTGCAGCAGGATGTCGAGAATACGCTGAATGCGAGGCGCCTTGATCTGCGCCAGACCGCCGGAGCGGATAGCGTCCGCGACCTCTCCGACCGGGGCAACCCGTGCCTGTTCCCATTCGGGAAACCGGGCTTTCAGCGATCGGAATGCCCGCTCCGTGTTGATGTCGGAGGTATGCTGCGAGAGAACGGTGGCAATCAATTCGTCAAGTGGTTCGCCGTGGGAATGCCACGTTCGCGGGCCGTACAATCGATCGAGCGTCGTCGCGATCGTGGCGATGCTGCAATGCTCAGTCATGGTCACGCTCCTGTTGGTCCGGTAACGATAGCTCCTCTGTTGACCGCGAGGGCTTCGGCGGGTACCATTCCGTCCCGATAACGCACGCGCGCTCATGCCACAGGAGCCCCCGTTGCCGACGCGGTCCCGGTACAGACAGCCCGCCGGTGAGTCCATGAAGGATTCACGAGGCGGATTTTTTTTGCCCGTCGCGATGGGATGCAGCATGGGAGTCCTGCATGGCTGAAACGATGAAGGCCATCGTCGGCGGTCACGTCATCGATCCCGCTACCGGGACCGATGGACCGGCATCGGTCCTCATTCAGGGCGACCGGATCATTGCGCTCGGCGACGTGCCGCTCCCGGATGGCGCGGAGATCATTGACGCGGCCGGATGCGTCGTCGCCCCGGGTCTGATCGACGTTCACGTCCATTTGCGCGTACCGGGATTCGAGCACAAGGAGACCATCGAGAGCGGCACGGCGGCGGCGGCGGCGGGAGGGTTCACAACCGTCTTTTGCATGCCGAACACGAAACCTGCGCTCGATTCGGTGGAGACGCTGCGCGCGCTCAACATGGCGACGGCGGCGAGGGGACTGGTCCGCGTCCGTCCGATCGCAACCATCACCCGCGGCCGCGCGGGAGAGGACCCGGTGGATTTCGCCGCGCTCGCCGCCGAGGGAGCGGTCGGGTTCTCCGATGACGGCGATACCACCGCGGACAGCGCAATCATGCGCCTCGCTCTCGAGGCGAGCCGTGATCTCGGTCTGCCGGTCATGGTCCATTGCGAGGACAAGGCACTCGCCCGAGGCGCGATGCATGAGGGCGCGGTCTCGCGCCGGCTCGGCGTTCCCGGCATTCCGTCCGAGGCCGAGGAAATCATCATCGCCCGCGACATCATGCTGGCGCGACTCACAGGCGGGTGGCTGCACGTCTGCCATGTCTCGATTGGCCGCGGCGCCGCACTGGTTCGCGCGGCCAAGACCGAAGGAGTCAACGTCACCGCCGAAGTGATGCCGCACCACCTCGTCATGACCGACGAGTGGGTCGGGGGAGATCGCACGCTCGTCAACACCATCGAACCCGCTGGCGCGCCCTGCCTGCCCGGCGACCCTGACACGAAGGTCAATCCACCGCTACGACCGGAGTCGGACGCCGTGGCGCTGCTGCGTGCCTTGCAGGAGGGCGTGTTAGATCTGGTCTCAACCGATCATGCTCCGCACGCGCATCACGAGAAGCATGGCCTTCCCTATGAGAAGGCAGCGTTTGGGCTCAGCGGCAGCGAGTTTGCGGTGCCGACGATGCTGGCGCTCGTTCGCGCCGGGCATATCACCCTGCCTGAGGTCATCCTTCGCCTGAGCACGATTCCGGCGAAGCTTTGGAGGCTGGATGCGGGCACCCTTGCGCCGGGATCGCTGGCCGACATCACGATTATCGATCCCAATCAGCGCTGGGTTGTGTCGCCTGACTCCTTGAAGTCCTTGAGCAAGAACACGCCCCTGATGGGCATGACGATGACCGGGAAGGTGAAGATGACCCTGGTGGGTGGAGAGGAGCGCTACCGTGACTGAACCAGGGGCATCGGGGGCACGAAACCGCTATCGCCCGCCTGCTGATGCCGCGCTCGCGTTGGCGGACGGCGCCGTGTTCCGAGGCCTCG
>CAIPGK010000734.1 GCA_903864575.1 uncultured Chloroflexota bacterium | reverse complement strand
GGACGATGATCGCGATCATGGAGAACTACCAGCAGGAAGACGGCACGGTTGTCATCCCACCTGTGCTGCGGCCCTACCTCGGCGGGCAGGAGCTCATCGGGAAGCAGTAGGCCCCCGCATCCCCGAGCCCCTTCTCCCGCCACGGCGGGAGAAGGGGTTTTCCGTCGCTGGCTGCCTGCTGCTTGCATTGCCAGCCCTCGCTGTGTCACATTCGTTGGCGTGAAGTGCCGCGAGCGCAAGCGCGGATGCCGGAGCCGGGAGGTCGGGATGTATTGCCAGCATTGCGGCGCTGCGATCGAACCGGGGATGCGCTTTTGCCCCGGCTGCGGCGCGCCGCGCGGGTCGTCGCCCCGCTCCCGGTGGGATGACGGGGAATCCGATCAGGAACAGGGTTCTCCGGCGGAGCAGGTGGTCATCCACCAGCATATCCACTACGTGGATTCCGAATCCCGCGTTCGCGAGGGTGGCGCGAGGGTTACCGGCAGGAGGTACACCACCTGGGCCTGGGTGGCGCTGGTGTTCTATGCGCTGTACATCCCGGGGCTGGTGATCAATCTCATCGCCTGGCGATCGGCGGTGAACTTCGAGCGGAACACGGGCATCCGGCCAGCCGGCAAGGGGTGCCTGGTGTGGCTTCTCTGGGTGGTCGGCGTGGGGTTGCCGCTGCTGTTCGTGATCGGCTCGTTTTCCGGTCCCGCCTCCGCGCCGTGAGCCGTGGTTGAGGCGGAGACAAGGGGCGCGTAGACTAGCAGCGTCGCCACGGAGAGGTGGCCGAGTGGTTTAAGGCTGCCGTCTTGAAAACGGCCGTGCGCAAGCACCGTGGGTTCGAATCCCACCCTCTCCGCCCGACGGCCGGAAGTCCTCCGGCGTAACGCACGAGGATGTGCGCATTGGCTGGCCATCTTTTCATTACCCGGTCCGACCTGACGAGGCTCCATTGCGACGCCTGGCTGCTGCCGACGAGCCGCGGTTTTCACGTTGTCCGTGGCTGGCCCCTGCGTCGTGCGCAGCGGGCAACGATTTCGGCGCTGGAACGCTCCACCCTGCCTCACCCGGAGGGGTGGAGCCGTTCGGGGGTCCGGGTGCGGGTGTTGCGGGAGGGGCGGCTTACGGACAACGAACCGTTCCCGGTGCTGGCGAACGTTGGACGATCGTTTGAGGCGCCGGTCGAGTGGTATCTCGAAGGCGTTCTGCAGTTCCTCGACAAGTCTTGCGTGCTCGATCGTATCACCCATTCGCGCGAGCGCCGGTTGCTCGCCGTGCCGTTGGTCGGCACCGGTTCTGGCGGCATGTCGGCGGCGAAGGGTGGGGTGATCGATGCACTCGTCCCCTTCCTTGCAACCGAGGCGGAGCGTCGCGAGATCGACATTGCTCTTGTACTGCGTGACGAACCCGCCTTCGTAGCTGCTCAGAACGTGAGGCGTACCCGGCTGGGCGACCTCGCCTGGCGGGAGTTGAGCGAACGACAAATTGCCGAAGCGCAGAGGTTGGCGGTGGATGCCGCGGCTGGGCGGTTGGTCATCTTTGCCGGTGCAGGCGTGAGCGCCGGGGCCGGGCTACCCACGTGGACGGGTCTCCTCGCTGACCTTGCCGACAGGGTGGGCGTTACGGACGGGGAGCGTGCGGCGCTGGATAGGTTCCCGATGCTCGACCGAGCCAATCTGCTGCGCAACCGCTGCGCGGAGAAGGGTATGGATATCGGCGCCGCGATCTGTGAGCGCCTGTCGACCCGCTGGTTTTCATTGGCCCACAGCCTGCTGGCGGGTTTGCCCGTGGCAGAGTTTGTGACTACCAACTACGACGATCTCCTCGAACGAGCGTCGGTTGCCGCTGGGAACTCGCCCGCCATTCTGCCCTACCAGCCGGTGTCCAATGCGAGCCGGTGGATCCTCACACTGCACGGCTCCTGCGCACATCCAGACGACATCGTGCTGACGCGCGAGGATTATTTGCGGTACGCGGACCGCCGGGCCGCTCTCGGGGCAATCGTCCAGGCA
This sequence comes from uncultured Chloroflexota bacterium, assembly GCA_903864575.1. Taxonomy (GTDB): domain Bacteria; phylum Chloroflexota; class Chloroflexia; order Thermomicrobiales; family UBA6265; genus CADCWF01. The sequence goes on along the minus strand of CAIPGK010000734.1, from coordinate 243 downwards.
ATGCTGATAACCCGTCACATGCTTTTCGTTGGCTTCTCGCTCACGGACGACAATTTCCACCGGATCGTTGATGAGGTTCGCAAGGCGTTGCACGGGAGCAGTTCGGCTCGTTCTGGGGCCGAGCAGTTTGGGACGCATGCGACGGGCGCATCGCTGACCCGGAACCGTGGCGCATTCGGTACCGCCCTGCTCCTCGGTGATGATCCGCTCATGCGGCAATTGTGGGCGAAGGATCTTTCGCTG